>CAYUAP010000057.1:0-21160 GCA_964442735.1 uncultured Planctomycetaceae bacterium
TAGTTTCACTTTATATCTGTAGTTTCACTTTATATCTGTAGTTTCACTTTATATCTGTAGTTTCACTTTATATCCGTGGTTTCACTTTATATCTGTAATTTCACTTTATATCTGTAATTTCACTTTATATCCGTGTTTTCACTTTATATCCGTTGTTTCACTTTATATCCGTGGTTTCACTTTATATCTGTGAACGGTTACAAAATATAGTAATTGAATTTAGGCTTTTTATAATAGCTGTTGTTTAAAAGGAGTGGAGCAGGTTATTCTTTCTTCGATATGCTTTTTTCGAAGATATTGTTGAGGGCCTCCATCGTAATTGGTTTCTGTAGAATAGTGTCAAACAATTTTTCCTTTATATCGCCAATGGTATCGACATCGGCGGTGACAGCAACGACTTTTATATCGGCGAATTGGGAATCATGACGAATTGCCTCCGCCAAATCGGTTCCGGACATTGAGTCTTGCTGCATACAGATATCGGTTAAAACGATGGAATATTTGTCCAGATGCAATTTTACCAGAGCCTCTTCCGCGCTGTTGGCCGTTTCCACCTTTATCGCAAACTTAACAATCATAGCCATTAAAACCTTGCGGTTTAATTCAACATCATCGACAATTAAGACCGATAATTCGGGATATTTCCTCAAGATAAATTTTACGGCAGGCAGTTTGGTTTTATCCTGTGCCAATTCATTCGTAAAGGTAATAGCGGGCAGGGAAACCATAAAGGAAGACCCTTTTCCCAATTCGCTTTTCAACTCGATATTTCCGTTCAATTGATGAACCAGCCGATGGATTAAGGCTAGTCCGAGTCCGGTTCCCTTTTGAATATTTTTCCGATCAATATTCGAGGATGCTTGGACAAATGGCTGAAAAACCTGTTGGGCATCCTCGTTCGAAATACCCACTCCGGTATCAATAACACTGAACAGCAACGTCCCCTTTTTTGTACTGTTTTTTACAAAACTTGCTTTAATCGTAATGCTTCCCTGTTTAGTAAACTTTACAGCGTTTCCGTACAGATTGAACAGAATTTGTCGTAATCGCAGTGGATCCAATAGAAGAATCGGCATTTCCTCAATTTCCAATTTCTGTTGCAGACCTATTTCATTACATTTACCAAGGAAGGTTGCGTCTATTTCTCGAACCAACTGACCGAAATTGGTCTTTTCAGGAGTAAAGATCATTTTACCGGCCTCCAATTTTGAGAGATCGAGAATATCATTGATTAATTCGAGAAGAGTGTTACTTGCGCTTGTAATCCCGGCGAGATATTCATCCCGTATTTTTTCAGGCAAATGATCGTCTTTCAGGAGTTCAGCGTAACCGATAACGATATTTAACGGCGTTCGTATTTCATGGCTCATGGACGCCAGAAAACTGCTCTTGGCCTTAACTGCCACCTTTGCATCAGTCAAGGCCTTGGATAATTCCCGCTGCATTCGGTCTATATCAGTAATATCGACACAGACGCCGAGCAGATAGGTGTGTTTGTCTTCAGTAATAAAACATGTTTTTAACGATCTGAAAACCTCTTTCCCGGTATTCATAAAGGAAACATCTTCATTGAGCTGGAAGATCTCGCCCGGCATACTGCAAACCTTTAAATCATTTTTCCGTAACTGCCTGGCTACCTCCAATGCAAAAATCTCGCTATCGACATGATCGATAACATTTTCCGGGTCGAGATGGTAATAATCGGTGAAATTTTTATTGGCGACAATATATCGGAAATCATTTTCCGCATCCTTAATAAAGACCTGACATGGAATGGAGTCAAAAACGATACCTAAAATAGAGGTCTGAAGATGTTCCGGCAAAACAATTTTTCCAATGAGATCGTGGTCCCATTCCTTCATTCGATTTTTGACTTTATAGGCATCCCGGAAGATAAAAATGGTTCCCAGGAAGTTATCTTGTGTATCGAAAACAGGTGAAACTGCCCCTAGAATTCTATGTCGTAACATATCGCGATTTACCAGTTCCAAATGATTTCCGACGAAAACGATCTTTTTCGTGGCAATTGCTTGATCGATTGGCGATTCTGCTATTGTATTATTGAAGTGATTTTCCATACGAAGTACTTCCGTATGGGGATGATTTTTATAATCTTCAAGTTTACAGCCGGTTAATAGGGCACATTCCGTATTGTAAAAACGAATTTTACCTGTAGCATCCGTAATCAAGACACCATCGTTTATGGCCATCATCGTCAATTTCATTTGTTCATAGAGTTCGTTTATAACATGTTTTTGAGCGATAATGTTCATTAAATGCCGCTTCTGTTTACGAAAAAAACAGAATAGAATCAGACCAAATACAAGAAATAATCCAATATAAATCGATAAATTGATATGAAGTGTATTGTATTTGAACGGTACTTCTTTTGTCTGGCGCATATCTTCGATAACGATGTTATTAATGATTTCTTGATTAAGATTTTTACTTGCCTTGAGAATAATCGAAGGCAACGGTCCATTATTGGTCTTTTTGACCGCAATGACAAAATCAGTTGTCAAGTCAGGAATAACGACAGATTTAAACAGATGATGTCTCTGTTGACTCAAGATCTTTTCAGCCATGGGCGTATAAAAATAGGTGGCATCGCATTTCCCGGACAGAACCGCTCCCAATACATCCTCTATTGTATCGAAGAAAATATAGGAGTATTCCTTCCCTAATCTTGACTGTAATTGAGTGGTAAAAGGGGATTTTGACAGTACCGCCAGTCGCTTGACCGAATCGGTAAACTGACTTCGAGTTACCATGGATACAGAAGAAGACCAATAGGGACCGGTCAGAACATAGCCCTCCTGTTCCGCCTCATATTCTCCGAAAAACGGATTGTCCATTAACAGGTCGATACGATGTTCTTTTAGAATTCTAATGTATTCTGCCCTGCTATGCGGTACCTCCCATAGAACAGACATACCGGTCCTTCGAAAGATCATATCGCCTATTTCCCGCAGATATCCTTGTGCCGTACCGAGATCGTCCCGCCAGGAGAATGGCTTAAAGTCCGGATCGATTACGGCGGTAAAGAAGCGCTTTTCTTCCCGTACCTTGTGAATAAAATCCATTTCCCAGGGACTGAACAATACTATTTCACTCAAGGGGGCCATATAAAATTTAAAATACAGATTGGAGAGATACTGCGGCTCCTGTATCTTCAACTGCTTAAGAGCGTCATTAAGCCGATTCAGAAGCTCTGAATCATCCTTCCGAACCATAAAGGATAACGATATGGACGAAAAATCGGCTAGAACCACAAGGCTATCGTCCTTAAATCGGGAATCAATCACCATGGCATCAATTTTTTCTTCCTGCCGCAGACTCTCAATTCCCGAACTGTAATTCGGATAATAGACCGGAATACAGGTAAATCCCTTCTGCTTCGCAAACTCCAAAAATCGTTCGGATGATATAACGCCCTGGACGAGTCCAACCCGAATATTATTCCATTTTTTATAGTCGTTGGGATAAAATTCCTTTTTATCAAGGGTCACAACTAATTGCCCACAAAAATCGGTTATTGGATCAGAAAACGAGAAGTCTTTTTTATACTCCGCGGTAATAATTCCACCGGGAATCAAGTCCGATTTCCCGTTAAGCAGACACTCCCGCTGTTCGGACCATCCGTTTTTCACCATGGTATACGAGCAATTAAAATCACCGTAGATGGCCAGGTGCTGAAGGAGTTCATAAAAGTATCCGGAAGGAACACCTTTTTCCGAAATTTGACTGAAGCTATTCGTATTGGTAAAACAGACCCGTATTGGTATTTGTTTATTGTCTGACTCTTCTCCAAATGTACGATAGGAAAGAATATCCAAAACGAACAGACCCGGAAGTATGAAGAACAGGAACCTGCGAAATAAATTCATTGAGATATTACCAATATTTTGCTTGTGAAATACAGAACGACAGGTCCTTAAAAAATCTTTTTTCCCAAGGAGGTCGAAGAAAACAAGAGGATTTTTTTTATTCATAGTCATACTCCCATTGGGACAGAATTTTTTTGATTTTTACAAGTGTAACCGGTTTGATTAATACATCGATAAACAAAGAGAGATTGAAATTTTTATGACAGTCGATATCGGCGGTCACCGCATACATTTTAATGTGGGGAAATTTCTCCCGAACTTCTTGAGCGAATTGTACTCCATCCATTTCCGGCATCCATAAATCCGTCATGATAATATCACAAGGACTGTTTTCCAGTGCTTTAAGAGCGTCCGATCCTTTTGTAAACGTAATAACCGGAATCTTCAGATACTTGAACATTGCGGACAATATCTTAATATTCATGGAAAGGTCATCCAGAACGAGAATATTTGGAATTGTTCGTTTTTCTTTACGTTTTTCTTCCGGAAGCGTTTTTTCTGCCTGATCTCTATTTGCGGAAAGGGCAAGGGATGTTTCCGCTTTCCCGGTGGGAGAAGATACCGAATTTGACGTTTCGGGGTCTTTAATGCTTGTGATGATGACGGTTTCTCTATTGCTCCCCAAGGTCTCGTCAATGGGGATTTTCGAAAAAGATACGATTTTTACTTCCGGTCTGGATCTGTCGGATTCGTTTAAATTATACTGTTTCAGAAAAGATATAATAATTCGGTCCTCCATATAACCCTCCGGAAGTGGATTTACAAGAACTTCATAGATTGTATTATCGATTCGATGTAGTTCGTGTTCCACTTTTTTGTTTTTGACCGCAGAAGTGAACCGTTCCATTATTTCCGGATAAATCAGTGATATATTTTTGCCTGTGATATCTTTTTCCACAGTTCGTCTCAATAAACTGAATGCGGAATTAACATGAAGGACAAGACCCATCCTGTCGGTAATTAAAATGGGGGCAGAGGGCATATTTATCAGATACATCCGTTCCTGTTCCAGTTTTTTTATATACTGATGTTCATTATTGCTCTTGAAAAGATATTCCAGCATTTCTGCCCCGATACGAAGTAAACGCATACCACTTTCACCAAAATGATAGTCGGATTGACTATGTTCGATTGAGAAATGTCCCCAGAAATGTCCATCGATAAAGAGTGGAAATAAAATGATTTCCTGCTGTTTTGCCCAGAGGAGATACCGCCTCAATTCAACAACCCATAAATCGTCGTTGTGCAAAATGGGATTCGCGATATTATAGTCGGCAGGCAGTCCGGACTTCAGATGTTTGTTCAAATGAATATTATGTTTTTCCGGAATGATATCGACATTGGTCAGATCGTGTCTACTGACGTTCGAAGACCAGGATACGTTACGGAAAAAACAGGGGGGATCATTATCTCTGTATTCGAAGACACCAGCATTGTCTGCCTGCAAATTTTTACCGATGATCTCTACAATTTTCTGGCATGCCTCCTGTAAATCCCCGGGGGTCAGTAGAGCTTCCAGACATTGAACAATGACTTGATTTTCATTGATATTGTTTTCATTGGCATTGTTTTCATTGGCATTGTTTTCATTGGCATTTTCGAGTCTGTTTTTATGTATTCCTTCGTTTTCCTTTTGCTGTGTTTTTACATTAGTAATACCGAAATTGTTAATATTGATGTTGGTGATATCGGCAATGGTTTCAATGACAAACCTGACTTTACCGCGATCATCGAAAATAGGCTGGGCACGATAACGCATTTGTCTTTTTCCAATAATACGATCCAGTGAACCGGTCTGGCCACTTTCCAATGCGTAACGGACAGGACATTCGAGCATCAGACATATACCATGATTGGATTCAGCGGCACACAGACAGTTTTCCCTGTTATCGCAATTGTGCTTCATTAATTGAGAACGCGTTCTGTTAAAAACAGTACATGCGCATTGATTGACGGCAATTACATTTCGATCGGCCCCGATTATTACGGCCGGCATTTCAATATTATCGAAGATCTGCGAATACATATCGTTGGTTCTGGACAAATGGGTCTGTTTTAATTCACGATCGGTCAACATCAAATAAATATGTATGATCATTTGGAAGAGTTGAATTTCCTGTTCTGTTGTGGCATGGGGGGACGTCACATAATCGACACCAAAGAATCCATAGAGATACTCGTTGTAAATAATCGGCAATGCAACGGTCGATAGAACACCAGGATCCAGGTTATATTGTATTAAATCGGATGAAATCTCTGATCTATTGGCGATAACAATCGGATGATTTTTGTTGAAAGCCTTGAGCCATTCGGTCATTTGTGTAAAGGGATATTTCTTTTCTAAAGGAAGAATATTTTCACGGTTGAACTCAAATTTGCGAACGAAGGAAGATTGGTCTACATCGAAGATATAACATCGATCCGCTGCAAAATGTTTGCCGATAATTTCAAGAATTGAATTGACCAAGGTTTTATAATCGTCTGTCTTCAACAATTCTGTCAGACAATGGGAAATGATATCGGAATAAAAACTTAAATTTATAACCGGTTCGTTTTTTTTCCACAAGGCATTGCTGTTAGAAGCGAGTTCATTTGCAATAGTGATAACAAGGGAATGTCCATCCGGAGCAACAGTTGCTATTTTTATAATATGAAAGAATTCATTGTTCCGATCCTTGCTGTTGGGATTTTTCAGGTCACACTCTATTGAGACAGGAGTTTGAACTGCCTCCTGGTCATAATAGTCGAGTTGAGACAGAAATTCTTTATCTTTACTGATGGTATCGGGGGTCAATTTTCCTTGTAAAAAGGCGATACCGAATTTTTTCTCCGCACTGATATTCCAGTATCGATAGAGTCCGCCGTCGGAAATATCCTTGACGAAAATACTAAAAGGGATTGCATCCAATATGGCAGCGAACAGAGCCTGTTTTTCCGAAATGGTACAGGATGAATCTGGATGATCGGAGACTTCCAGACTAACCCCCAGGAGCAGACGACGGCCACTCGGAAGGGATATATATCGTTTGAAACTCCGATAGTTCCGATTAATTTTGCTCCAGGCGGCACCTTGTTCATACAGTTCCATATATCCATCGGACGAATTGACGACGGCCAGGTCATTATCACGTATCTTTTGACATTGATTAAGATTGTAGTTAAAGAGCTCAAAATCGTTGTGTCCCACAATATCATTTATATTGCGGCCACATTCTTTTTGAAAGGTCTTGTTGACGTAAAGATAACTGAAATAATGATTTACATCCTTGACGTAAAAGGAAACGGGAAGATATTTTAATAGAATGGACTGAAGATCGGATGTTTCACGTTCAAGATTCCTTTTCTTTTCTTCATCGGTAATATCAATGAATATACCGGTAAATTCATTGAAGGTATTCTTTTTCGGACTGACTCCATAGACATGATAACAATGTGTAATACCATTATAACAGGTATTAATCTGAAAGTCCACAATATCGTTTTTTCCTTTGACAAAAGAATCTATCTGCTGCATGGTTTCATCATAGGATTCAGGAGTCAACCACTGACGTAACGGAACCTGTTTTCCGGCATTATCAATGGGGCGGTATTGCACGGAAGATATAAACGTAACAGATTCGCCCGTATTGACGATATAACGGAAAAAAGAGTATTTCAGTTTGGAACACAACAACTGAACCTGTTTATTGATTTCATTTGCCTTTTCCAGTTCTTCAAAATCGTTGGTTATATCATGGAAGATTAAAATAGCCCCGTTCGAACTTCCGTTTTCAAGGATAATCGGTGTTATCTGTTCGGACAGATAAAGGGAAATGCCGTTCTTGTTCGTCAGTTTGCCTCTGATTGGGACTTTGATTGTTTCTCCCGTAGCCATTACCTGCCTCAATAAAGACACTGTACTTTTATCCATTGTCAGATTGACCATATTCAAGATCCCGGAAATCTTGTTGCCAATGATTTCAGATTCGGTCAGTCCTGTTAATTTTTCAGCACAGGAATTGAAGAAGGTGATATTTTCATTTTGATCTACGATAATAATTCCACTTTCGATCGTTTGAAGAATAACGTTCAGACGATTGACTTGAAACTGCATTTCTGTGGTGATTGTTTGAAAACGCGATATATCAATGGAAACAATGACAACGGCCGGGCGTCCAAACAGCTTTTCATTCAGACGTATTAGATAGGCTGTTCGCATTTGCCCGTAAAAATCATAGTCCATTGTCTCCATTTTACCCGTAGAAAAAACGTAATACAGACGTTCCTTCAAATCCGTATTGGCAAACCATGGTATATCCTTTTGGTATTTGTAATAATTGACATCGGAACTGGTTTTATAGCTGTTTTCTCGTTGGAAAAAGAGAATTTCTCCATCTTCCGCAAGAACAATAAAACGCATGGGGAGACATTTTAACATTTGAACCAGCCGTTTCAAGCGACGTTGATCCAGTTGGAGGTAAACAAGAAAAATTGATACAACAAGTAGCAGAACACCTAAAACGACACACACAATCTGTATTGATTTCATATAATTGAAATCGAAATTATTAGGGATATGGACGTAGGTTGCGTTAGGAGGAATCCGGCTGTTTTTGACGTGAAAACGCCGAATCTGTTCTTTATTCACTATAATTTCTTCCGGACATTCCTGAATGGGTACCTGGTCGGCTCTTGTTCCGGCGAAGATTTTACTTGTATATTCACCGGTGATTCTTCCCACGTTTTGGTAACGCATGATAACACCCCCGATACCACCTCCATTTTCCACAAGTGCGAATCGCCGATAGAAACAGGGCCCTTTATAGTTTTCGGCAATCCAGTTTTGAATATCTTTTCGGGAAGTTTCAGTCTGATACTGCAAATCCCACCCGAAGCCGACGAGAAAAGATTTTTTACTGGCATATTTAAGTTCCGTTTTGATTTTTTCAAGTGCTTCCTGATTATTTTCCAGATAACAGACGGTTAACTTGAGAGAGGGAGGGACTGATTTTGCCAATACTTTTGTATCCTTGTCGTTCCAGGCATAGGAGGAGGTTAGAAGAATAATTTCTTCGGTATCGGGAAATAATTGCATGCCTAGTTCGATATTACTTTCCGGCTTTAATTGGCGAATGATTCCGGTTATATTACGATGTTGAATTCGCCATTCGGGATCAAACTGTGTTATATTGGAAAAAATAACGGCAGTAGAATCGGGAATTTCCTTTAGGACCGGAATAAAGTCCGCGGCCGCGCGATCACTGTAAACGATAATGACGTCATATTGTCCGGCACGTATGGCGGGGAGATGTGGAACCAGCATTGTCTGCAATTTGGTTGGATCATGATGCTGATATAAATTGAGATTAAGGATATCGTGTATATAGGGATGCTCCTGCTTGTCCAGTATTTCAATCAATCCATCATATAGTTTACGGCGAATTTCACTTGACCCGGAGAGCGTATAAATCGACAATATTTTTTTATTCTCTACAGGTTCCATTTTCAAAAAGGTATCATTGCCCCAAGCCGTGGAACAGTAGACGAGGCAGAGCAAATAAATCAGGAATTTATTCAAAACACACCTCCCGCAGGATCAATGTAAAGGTACTTCCAACATCTTGTTTACTATGTAATAATATTTCCCCTCCGAGAACTTTTGTCAATTGTTGCGCAATGGACAGGCCAAGGCCGCTGCCTTGATAGGCAAAGGAGGTTCGAACGAATTCGTCACGGAAAAATGGTTCGTAAATTTGGTCCCGAATATCTGGGGAAATACCGATTCCCGTATCCGATATCCTGATGAAAATGGTTCCTGTCCTGTTTTCTCCACAACGTGTCTTTACGTTAATGGAGATTTTACCCTCCTTCGTAAATTTGATCGCGTTATCCAGCAGTTTATCCAGGATTTTTTTAATGATCATGGGGTCAAGCCACACGAAACATGTCTGATCCTGTTTGAATTGAACGCTTAATTCCAAATTTTTCTTCTTGATCGCCGTGCGATAGTTATTTATAATACTATTCAAAAATTGCGTCAGATCCAGTTGTTTCAAATTTGTATTGATATTTCCGGATACCAGATTTGACAAGTCGAGAATATCGTTAATAATGTTTAAAAGCTGTATTCCGGATTCACGAATATTGGCTGCATATTCTTTACGATCATTTTCCGAATCCAGATTGGCCTCCAGGAGTTCGGAGAATCCGAATAATGCATTCAAGGGGGTTCGAAGTTCATGGTTCATGGTGGAGATGAAGAACTGTTTGGCATTTTCGGCCGATTGTGCGATTTTTAATGCCTCGTTCAATTGCTGGACTTTTTGGTTGAATTCGGTCATATCGACCGCGTTTTCCACGATATAGGCAATGGTATGATCATGATTGAAGACCGGTTGTGCCGTAATCTGAAAATCACGTCCTCTGGTTTTAAGAGTGGCGCGTTCACGTTTATGACTTTTTATAACGCGTTGAACCGGACAATTGGGGGGGATATTCGTATTACAGCAGATATTACAATAGCAGGGCTCCGCTAAAATCTCCTTCTCGCGTTTTTTGGGAATGGCGCAACCCGCCGGATTAACACTCAAAAGATTGCCTTTTGCGTCAAATAAAAAAACGGGAATGGCAATATTGTCAAGAATCAGTTTCCTGTTACGAACCGCCGCATTGAGTTTGTCCCTCTGAATTGCCCGATCCTTGAGCAGGAAAAAGAGCGAGGTATAGGTCTCAAGCAGATTGATTGTCTCCGCGGGAAATATTTCAGCAGACATGATTCGGGCCATACCGAGATATCCCCAAATGACACCCTCTTTTTGTATGGGATAAACAACCAACGTTTTGATATTAAAGGCACTTCCGGAAATTTCACGTAGCAATAGTTCCATTTCCAGTTTTTTTTCTGTTATATTGAATTGAAACAGACCGTTTTCGTAGGGTAAATTTTTGAAGATATCCATCGATAGTTTTTGCCAGATATCCATTTGAGGGGCAATCCCCTCCTTCGTCCATTCGAAATGTTGATCGGTATAATTATCGGAATCCTGTTTCAACAAAATGAAACATCGATCCGCATTGCTGGCTTCGCCGATATATCCCAAGGTTGTAATCACTAACTGTTCGAAATCACTGTCTTCCGTTATTGCTTTTAGACATCGGTTGTATATTTTTTCATGGAGCAATTTCATATTTTTATGTCGGATCGATAAATCCAGCCTGTTCTTCATCTCCTGTTGTTCTGTGATGTTGAAGAAGGCACACAAAAGATACTGTTTTCCGGAGGGAAGTAAAACCGGGGTTTTAATTGAATTCATATAATATGTTTTACCTCCAAACGATCTTTGCACGGTATTGGTGTATAACTGCATGTTCTTCATCACTTCCCTGTTCGTTTTGAGATAGAGTTCCGCGTCTGTTATATTAAGTTCGTCATCCGTTTTATCGATAATGTCATCTTCATTGAGATTTAAGTAATCGGCCATTTGTCGATTGCAAATCGTATAGCGAAAATTGCGGGAGGGATCCTTTAAAAAAAGACCAATCGGAAGTGTATCGAATACGGTGCGCAGGAGAACTTGTACCTCGGACGCCTTGTCTTTTGCCGTACTTAATTCGGAGACATCGGACATATTTGACAGAATATATTGCTGATTTTCTGACAACGATATCAAGGCTTGGGACGTAGAGAATCGATAGTCCCGGCCTTTATAGGAAAACGAGTCGAAATGGGTATAGATTTTATTCTCTTGAATAACTCTTCGGTCATTCATCCTGTTCCGTTTAGCCAATTCGAGATCGAAAAGATCAAAGTCACGTTTATGAACGATATCCTGTGCGGGCAAACCAAGCAATCGGCAATATGCCTCGTTGACAATAACATAGCGATAATCGTCATTGACATCTTTAACAAATATGGGAGACGGAATTGATTTAAAGGATAATTCCAAAAGTTGATTCGATATAATGGAATTTTGTTCGTTTTCCTTCTGAAGCGTTATGTCCTGAATACTGACGCCGATAATATGATTTTCATTAAGATCTTCAAAAATACTGGCGGTAATATGATAATAAAACGTTTTATTGTCTTTAATTACCCGGTATTCGAAATCCATGGACTCTTGTATTTTCTCTTTTAGCAAGCGCAATTGTTTTTTAAATTCCGGAAGATCCTGGGGATGTACCCAATTCCGGGGAGATATGGGGACACTGTCTGGATCCCGTGGCCACAGGGATAGATCCCCCCCCATAAAATCGGTTTTAAGGAAGGAATCTCCAGTTGAGCATAAAATATGTTGTGATGTTTTGTGATACTGTCATAAAAGGCCTGCATTTTCTCAAATTCATGTTGTTTCCGCTTTTCCTCCGTTTCATTACGGAGTACGGTTAACATTCCACGAGGGATTCCTTCACTATTCCACAGAGGGGAGGAAGTTACGGTAATGTACAAATGATTTCCCTGGCTGTCATAGCGCTCGATAGAATCAATATCTTTATTTTTTCGTTCCGAATTGTCACTCTGAAGCGAACTGGGGGTGATATCGGAAGTCGATAAATAGTTCACTAACGGATGCATCTTGATATCGGCGGCAAGTAAACCGAGCAGACGTTCCGCAGGCCGATTAAGTTCCCGGACAAGACCATCCTCGTCTGTTACAATCAAACCGTCTTTAATAATGTTCAGAAAAAGGGCACGTTGGCCTTGATAGTATTCTTTATGACGTTGCAATTGAAGGATACGACGATAAAACAAAACTGTCATTACCAGAAAAGCAAGGAAGAAGAATAAAGAGATTATCAACAGGAACATTTCCCTTGGATAGGCTAACCAATATTTTTCTGTTTTGTTACGGAAAACCGTGTTCGTGGGAAGTTGGGACAGATCATATTTACATTCCTCGAATATTTCCATATCAATTACATAGGAACAGGGCAATTTCATTAAAGGTAAAAGAAAAATATCGTCACCCGCCTGATATCGATTCAATATATTAATGACTTCATGACCCATGACATCACCGGTACAGATATAACCGCCAACCGTACCGTGACCGAACATGGCATCGGTCAGAACGAAATAGGAACGTGGGCATATTTTGGCCAATTCATCCGCGACCAGTTCCATGGAGGGATATCCATCTTTTCGAAATTCGCACCAGGATCCAAATATGATTACATGATCCGGGCTCATTTCTTGAACGGCCTCCAGCATTTTTGATGTATTGTAATCCTTCCCACACACGATCTTTATCGGAACATTTCTGTATCGAGGATATTGTTCCGCCACAATTTTGCAAGTCTTGATTCCGGAAGAAAGGCCGTCGATAATAAAAATGATTCCCTTGGTCTCCGGATTTAAATCAAGAATCAAATCAAATGTTTTATCCAGATCGAAGGTATTATGGTATCCAATAACATTCGGATGTCCTTTTTTAAATTCTTCTGAAGGAGGAAACGAGTTGCCAATCAGGATCAAGGGTATTGTCTTCGGTATATAATCGTAATGATTTAAGACGAGTTGACATGCTATTTCCCATTGCGCGATAACAGCTATATATTCTCCGGCAACCAAACCGGGCAGTTTCTCCTTGAATTTGGCCTGATAATCACTGTCCGTATCGCGAACGGAGTTTAAATCGACATAATCAACGGTATAGGGATTGTTTTCATCCTTCGCACGATTGTAAATAACATCAAGCATTTCCTGGGTCCATGGATGTGTTTGATGAAACGTCGAAATCATCAGGATCTTTTTTGATAAACGTGACTGCTTTAATGTTTTTGGTTGATTCGTCAGTATTTTATTTGCGGTGGTGGCCTTCATTTTGTCTGCATTGGAGGTCTTCGGAACGATTTTCTCTTCCGTTTGGCCACAAATTCGTCCCTCCCTCCCTGTAAAACAGAAGAAGATTACCAATAAAGAGACTATAAAATATTTTGTCATTTCGTCTCCTTGTCCTTCGTTTCCTTGTCTTCTGCCTTCGAGAACATGGGAAGGGGATTCAAGTCTTCTTCCGAATCAATGGCAGAAGCTGAACTGACAGAACCTGATTCGTTTTCCTGTAACATTGGAATTTTCTGTCGATGAATATGGTCATTATTATCATCCCGATTAGCAATACATGTTTCGTATAACTGTAAAATGGAACTGAAATCAATTAAACAGTTGAGCATTAACTCGTTAATCGGTTTTTTCGACTGGATATAATCAAGTCCGATAAATGCACAGAGTTCCGCGTTATGAATGATCCCGATAATCAAAATAGTCTTAATTTCCTGTTCACGAAACAATTCGGATACTTCCAGCAGATTGTCTGGCAGAATATCTGTATCCGAAATATAAATATATTTTTTCTGACAAAGCGTCTTAAACAGGTTGGGATAATCGGAGGATCGAAAATATTGTTGTGATTCTCGTAACGATAGAATTTCGGGCCGATTCCATTCACCGGTATTGTAATAGTATAGTCGATCTGCGGAGCGATCGAAACGATAGCAACGATCTGCCATAAAATAATTTCCGAGTATCTTGAAAAGTGTCACTGTATCATTTTCGTTGTTTACCATATTATTTTCGTTATTCACTTCTTTTGTCAACTGATAAATACAGCTTTTAATAAAAAGTTCTTTTCGATTAAGCGCGTTAAGATCTTGAATAACTCTCTCTTTTTCCATTGTTAGACGCATATTTTCCGAGACGTCTACGGCAATAGTCACGACCAGTTGATTATCCCCATCCGGCTGTACAACAAAGGTATACGTGTCCATAATAAAGGATTTTTCACGGAATTTAATGGTTTTTCGCGTAGAGGTTTGATCCCCCGCTAACAGAGCTCGTTTGTCTTCGTGTTGAAACTGTTCGGCAATAGTAACGTTGTGCATAATTTCGAAGTCGTTTTTACCGAGAATCTCTTCGCGCGAGACACCTGATTTTTCTTCTGCGTCTTTATTCCATATGCGATAACGGAGTGCGTTTCGCGCATCTTTGGCCGCAACCAATATCGGCATTTTATCCAGTATTGAATAGAATAAAGACTTTTGTAATTCCACTTTTTTTCGTATGTTTTCCTGCTCTGTAACGTCCAGACAGGTTCCGAAAAACAGACGACGACTATCGATACTGGTTTTATAAACGATTATGTTATTCAGGGTAAAGGTTTGATTCTTGATAATGAACTGTTCCTGGTGCTGGAAGGGATTCTGTGTGATATTGGATTCTTGATCAATATAACTCAATCGGGCCGCCAGGTCTTCCGGAAATACTTTTTCGTTGATTTGACCAATCAACTGTTCTGCGGTAATATCGAATAATTCCAGATACGCCTTGTTGGCAAACAGAAAACGAAAATTATTGGTAACGTCCTTTATATACAGAGGAATCGGTAATTCGTTGAAGAAGGACTCGAAAATGGAGGCGTTCAGAAGAAACTCGTTGGCGTTTTGCTCGTATTCCGTTACATCCTGAATAAAGCCGAAGTATTGCCGATCCAGAACCGGATACTCCAATTTAACGATTTCAATATGAAAACAACGAATATCGCCATAATACTGGGAACGAACCTTTAAACTTAAATGATCGGTTTTTCCCGAAATCAGATTTTTTCGTTTTTCTGTATAGCTAATCATATCTTCAGTGCACATCCATTCGTCAATAGAGATGGGGGAATTACCGTAAATCGGCCATATATTGGAAAAGCCGGGGCCCGGAATGATATCGTCAAAACCGGAATTACTGTGAAAATAGCAAATCTTCGCCTTCTGAACCAGGAGTTCAAAAAGCTGTTTATGCCGATTGATTTCCCGATTGAGTTCCGCTATTTCCATATAATTGGTAAAGATCAAAACGGCACCTGAATATTCGTTATCCTCCGTAAACATTTGCTTGATCCGATATTCCACCGGTATTTGTTTTTTTTCCGGAGTCGTTAAATAACAGTGATCCTGGACCGAGTTCCGATTATTCAAAAGAGAGTTGTAAACCTCTTCGGGCAGTATCTCCTTTAAGGCCGTTTGTGCCGATTGCCCCTTGAGAACGGATGGATAGGCTCCTGTAAAAAACCCCAGGGTATTATTCGATGAATATATTTTGCCTTTAGCGTCCACTTCAAGATACGCCTCGCTGATTGTGGACAGGACTTTGTCGCAATGTGCCTGAATCTTGACGATATCATCTTTTTGGCAAAAAACGGACGGAATATTTTGAAGATAGATTGATATAAAAGCGTTTTGCCGGTACGGCAGATTTATTCGCTGAAAGATTTGAATCTGTCTCCCTTCCGTATAAACCTGGGGCGCGTGCGACTCCATTTGGAGGAGAAGATAGATCCGATTGAAAACAAGTTCCGTATCCAACTCGGAAATATCCGCAATTCGATTGATTTTTTTACCATTGTTGAAAAGAACATGACCGAAAGGATCGCAAACATAAAGACGACCAGGCAGACTATCGAATAACCGGTGTTTTATCATGTTGTTTTGCTGTTGCCGGTTCATTGTAATTAACAAAAAAATGATAACAATCACCAGCATAATGATAATAATTATGTATAGAGAATACATTCCACCTCCCGGTTATTGTCATCATGTAATTCGTGACAGGGAATCGATAGTTTAAATTTCAATAATAAAGTCCAATATATAATAAATCACCAATATATAATAAACCTCAAATATACAATAAACCTCAAATATACAATAAACCCCAATTTTATAATAAACGGTTTCTACCTGTGTACCGTCCTCCGGTTTTTTCTCCTGGAGAATCTATATAACAAGGAGAAAATAAATCTGCTTCTAATATATCATATCCTTCCTCCTATTACAAGCAAAAAATTTTTTACGAAAACATTTTTTTGGAAAAAACTAATAAAAGCCATATTATTAATGGAATTTGTTCTGGTATTAAATAATTGTTATTTAACCTGTTTTACTGTTATATGTATTAAATTTCGAATTTAAATATTGTAACAGTATGTAATTATGAAATAGCAAGAATATTTTACTTGTTTTTTTTACATATTGTGGTATATTGATAAAAGATCCAGTTGTTTGTATTGTTAATTATTTTGTAAAGAAACCTTTTATACACCGATTGAGGTTTCATTTTCCACGAAAGAAGATGATCATGAAAGAGATGATATTGAAATATATTCGTACAGTTCTTGAGTTTGACGATCAGGATCTAATAGATGATGTAATGAATGATTATTTTGAACTTTTACGGACTTGTCTGGAGACGATGCGTTTAACGCTTGCCAACAAGGATTTTCTTAAGTTACGTCAAGCGGCGCATACCCTGAAGGGGAGTTCCGCCAATATCGGAGCAGAGCCTTTACGTGAAGTATCTCTGAATCTTCAGAAAGCCGCGGAAATTGCCGATGAAGAAAACTGCAAAAAATATTTTCAGGAATTGGAAATGCTAACCACTCAATTATTATAAAACAAGGATTAATTTGTTATAAAACAAGGAGAAAAAAGGGGAGGTTATGCGTTTAAAACTTGTATCGTGTATGTTTATTATGGTAATTGGTATCGTCATGGTATTTTCACCGAAGTTTTTTGGTGCCGAAACCTATACGATCAAGGCAATAAAAGATATCGTTTATAAAGTTGTTGATGGTCAGGAGATCAAATTAAATCTCTTTTTGCCGGAGAAAAATGGTGAACAACAAAAGGACAGACCATTATTAATTGATATAGTCAGCGGAGGCTGGAACAGTTCAGGGCCGGGAAATGGTGGTTTTTGGCAGGAGTGTGGATCGGTTGAACGAGGATATGCGGTTGCTAGTATTGCCCATCGAAGTGTCTCGCCAAAAGTGGTATTTCCGGCACAGATTGAAGATGTTAAAGCGGCAGTCCGTTTTTTACGGGCACATTCTGCGGAATATGGTCTTGACCCAAAACGAGTTGCCGTTACAGGGGCCTCGTCCGGAGGGCACCTGGCCTCAATGCTGGGGCTCTCCGACAAACATCGGATGTTTGATGTTGGCGACAATCTGGATCAGTCGTCACAAGTTCAGGTGGTAATCGATTTGTGTTGTACGGCGGATATGGCGTTTTATCTCGAACGATCGCCCGAACAGACCCCTTCTCCGGTTTATTCGGTATTGGGAACACAAAAACGGACCGACCGACCCTATCCGGAACAGGCCGCTCCTTTACTCGAAAAAGCTCGCCTGTATTCGCCGATTACCTATGTCGATAAAGAGTTCGCTCCAACTCTGATTCTTCAAGGTACTCTTGATGAAGCCGTTATTCCAAGTCAAAGTTGTCTCTTCTACGAAGCACTTCGTCGTGCGGGCGTCCGTTCCGAATTACATCTCGATAATATGAAGGGACATACAGCGGCCATTTTTTCCAGGGATGTTCGACAAAAATTGATTTTCGATTTCCTGCAGTGGTAAACTTCCTGGTAATCGTTCACGGATATAAAGTGAAACCACGGATATAAAGTGAAACCACGGATAACACTGATTTTCACGGATAGTTTTTTGGCAAACAAACTTTTTTATGATAATATTATTTATTATACATAGATAAAATTATTTAGTTTGTTATTGTAAAATATTATATTTTACGGCAGACTATCTGTGTTTATCTGTGATATCTGTGATATCTGTGGTTCCAAAATCGTTCGTGAATGGTAAACTTCCTGGTATATACTCAAGACGGTTTTTAAATTCCTTCTTTATAAAACAGATGGGACGCCTGTTTGGAGGGAAGGGGACGAGACGAGTGTATTGTTCCCTAAAAAAGACCGTATTGTGATGTCCTGTTCTATAGTAATTTTCCTGTAATATACTCAAGGTCGTTATAAAAGTCTGTTTTTCAAAACAGGCGATATGCCCGTTTTGGAGGATGCAGTCGAGAGGTTCGCGTTTCCAGAAAATGTCGAATTTAGAACGTCGTATAGTATCGTAAACTCCCATCCTTGATAATAGGAATAAAATACACAATTCCACACCTTGCCCGAAACAGAAGCCAAAATAAACCAGAAGAAACAGAAGATAATATGGTCAATTGAAGGCAGGATAATGGACAGTATAATAACAGGAATACATTCGAGACAGATTCTTGACAGTCGAGGTAATCCGACAGTCGAGGCGGAAGTTGTTATTTCGGAGGGAATAACAGTTCGTTCTTCCGTTCCAAGTGGAGCTAGTACCGGAATACACGAGGCTTGTGAATTACGGGATTTGAATCCGGACCGATACAATGGAAAAGGCGTTCTAAAAGCGGTCGCCAATATCAATCATCTATTGGCGCGCCAGTTGATAGGACTGGATGTGCAAGACCAATTGACAATCGACCGGATTATGATTAATATTGACGGGACGGAAGACAAGAGTAAAATAGGTGCCAATGCTATTTTAGCGGTATCCATGGCCGTAGCCAAGGCGGGCGCCATTTTTTGTGGTCTGCCATTATACCGTTATTTAGGGGGATGTTATGCCTGTGTCCTTCCTGTTCCGTTTATGAATGTTTTGAATGGAGGACGTCATGCCGATAATTCCTTAAA
Organism: uncultured Planctomycetaceae bacterium; assembly: GCA_964442735.1. Classification (GTDB taxonomy): domain Bacteria; phylum Planctomycetota; class Planctomycetia; order Pirellulales; family Thermoguttaceae; genus JAUNBG01. The sequence goes on from CAYUAP010000057.1 coordinate 19,381, forward strand.
TATTCAGGAATTCATGATTGTTCCGTTTGGCATGAATAATTATTCACGGGCTTTACGAGCCGGAGTGGAAATTTTTACCATATTAAAAGAAGAACTTCAACATCGCGGATTATCGACTGCCGTTGGAGACGAGGGTGGTTTTGCTCCCCATCTGGACAGTAATGAAGAAGCCCTTCTTCTATTAACAGAATCAATTCAGAAGGCGGGTTATCTTCCGGGGCGGGAAGTTGCGCTAGCCCTGGACGTTGCCGCATCGGAGTTTTATCAGACGGGGCAAAATGCAGAAGATGGGAAATATCTTTTCGAGTCCCAAACTTTGTCCGCAGACTCTTTTGTTGAACTAATGGCAAAATGGGTGGAAAAATACCCTATTATTTCTATTGAAGATGGCTGTGCGGAAGACGATTGGATCGGTTGGCGACTTCTAACAGAGGCCCTTGCCGACAAAATACAATTGGTGGGCGACGATCTTTTTACCACCAATGAAAAACGTATTAAAAATGGAATCGAAGAAGGTATCGCCAATGCTGTCCTGATTAAACTCAATCAGATTGGGACTGTTTCCGAAACTCTGGCCGCTATTGACCTTGCCCGAAGAAATGGCTATCATACCATGATCAGTCATAGAAGTGGTGAAACGGAAGATACTTTTATTGCCGACCTGGCTGTGGCTGTTAATTGCGGACAAATTAAAACCGGGTCCGTTACACGGAGTGATCGAACTGCAAAATACAACCAACTTCTTCGAATAGAAGAAGAACTTGGAAAAAATGCACGTTATGGTATTAATGAATTTCCAATATTGAAATAAAAAACCGATTGAAAAATACAATCGGTTTGAATTTCAAGGAATTTTTAACAGTTTTTATTATGACCAGTTTTTATTATGACCACTGGGAGAGCATTTTATCCAACGCCGCTTCCAGATATTCCGGATTATCGTAAACACCAGCCGCTATTTTGGCACGGGCTTCATTAACTTTATCCAGGCGAATATCACTGTTATCCAGTGCCCCTGTTGTGTGCATTTCGCTGATTTCACGAGCCGTCATTGATATCTCGATTTCGTCCTGGACCGGAGCGTTTTTTCCAGCTTCAACTTCCGTGTTTTTCGAAACGCGTTCGGCTTGATGCGGAGCACTGACATTTTGTGTCCCTTGTACAAGATGTGATCCGTAAATATTCATTTTATCTCTCCTCAAAACTATGTAGTTATTATTGTCAAAATGAACGCATACAGGATTTTTCCCCATTCCATTGGGTCTTTTACCTGCTTTATTATATTATCGGCTTGTTCTACTTCAATCTTTAGAACGATTAGTAAATTTGTTAAAATTTATTTAAGCCAAAAAATCGTTCTAATATACCATGAACGTTTTCATTGTTGGGTCGTTTGTTTCAATCAAAACGTCTGTTCTCCAGTATGCTGAAATAAAGGGATCGTGACAATTTTTTCAACTGCTTTTGATAACACCCTATTCCATTATCATTATAGACGAATTTTTTCATTGGGCCAATATCAATTTGGCAAAAAAATACAAATTACCAAAAAATGTTTTACGACCTTCCGAAAAAATGAAGCAGGTCAACCTGTTTTTCGTAATTTATTTATTTTACCATACTTAATCGGAATCGGTTCGGAGGAACAGTGCTTCAACAGTACTTCAAAATTTTTTCCATGGGGAAATTTTCCCAGTTATTGGTAGAACATTCAAAACTGTTCGAAGAATCGGGACGGCAGAATCGGGACGGCAGAATCGGGATGGCAGAATCGGGATGG
>CAYUAP010000057.1:21260-28004 GCA_964442735.1 uncultured Planctomycetaceae bacterium
GGCAGAATCGGGACGGCAGAATCGGGACGGCAGAATCGGGACGGCAGAATCGGGATTACAGAGTTGATATTACAGATAACGTCATTTATTTATGGTACAAGGCAGAAAACTATAAAATTTTCATAAAAAAGTATTATTTTTTTAAAAAAGACTTGAAATGTTTCTCTAAACAGGGGATAATCGTGAAATATGATTAATTCAATAAAGACAGGGGCGTATTTGCCCCCTGTTATAACGATCACCTACAAGGAAAGATAATGCGAACATTATACACCCGCCTGATAGTTGTTTTTTTAGTCCTATTGGCATTTCAGTCTGCTTTTGCCGAAGGGTATAAAGGACCCATCGGATTGATTCCTACCAAAGATGGGCAATTTCTCTATGTTCTGAATAAAGATTCCAAGGAAATTGTCGTTGTAAAAGTTGCCGATGCTAAAATTGAACGTTCTATTTCACTTCCTAAAACACCGAATTCCATGACCATTTCTGCCGACGAAAAAATCATGTACGTCGCTGCGGGTGAACATGACGGGAGTCTTTACGCCGTAAATCTGGCCGAAGGCAAAATTACCGTCGATGGTAAAACGGGCCATTCCCCTATAGGAATTTCTATTGCTCCGGACGGCAAGAAACTTTATGTCTGTTATCGATTCAATCACTGTCTGGCCGAAATGGAGATTCCGTCTCTCAAGGAACTGCGTCGATTTCCCGCTCTGAATGAACCCATTAACTCCGTTATTAATAGGGATGGTTCCAGGGTCTTTATTGCGAACTTCCTTCCAAATGATCCGTCTGACGGAGCCGATGTTGCGGCCGAAATTACCATGGTTGAGCTCCCGTCTGGAAAAACAAAGAACATCCGTCTGCCGAACGGTAGTTCCAGTATGCACGGAATCATTCTGTCGCCCGATGGAAAATATGTTTTTACGACGGCCATTTTAGCCCGATATCAACTTCCAACCTCGCAGTTGGAACGCGGTTGGATGAATACGAACGGCTTCAGTATTATCGACGCGCAAAAGGGTGATTTCATTAATACGGTTCTCCTCGACGATGTGGATCTGGGGGCCGCCAATCCGTGGCCGATTGCCGTATCTCCCGATAGTAAAAAGGTTTATGTCGGATTGGCCGGAACCCATGAACTCTGTACTGTGGAAATAGATAAAGTATTGGAAAAAATTTTCGCTCTCCCCAAAAATCCGGAAGAGGCCAAAAAGAGTGGAGTCAGTGCTGTTAAAACAGCATTGGACGTTCCACAGGATCTCGCATTCCTGGTTGGTATGAAGAAGCGAACGAAATTAGGTGGAAAAGCGCCGCGTTCACTAGCTGTTATTGGTAATAAAGTCTATGCGGGCATGTATTTCGACGATAAAATTGTTGTTTTGGATACAAGTCTTCGCCGTCAGAAAGCTAAAGATTTTATTGCACTTGGCCCCAAGCCGGAAATGACTCCGGAACGTTTGGGTGAACTTCATTGGCATGACGCTACGCTCTGTTTCCAGCATTGGCAGAGTTGTGCTAGTTGCCATCCGGACGCTCGAACCGATGCCCTGAACTGGGATCTGCTCAACGATGGTAATGGCAATCCGAAAAACGCGAAAAGTATGCTCTTCGCCATTAATACCCCACCTGCGATGTGGCAGGGAGTGCGGGCGTCTGCTGAAATTGCCATTCGAACCGGATTCCAATATATCCTGTTTGCCGTGCGGCCGGAGGAAGAATATAAAGAAATTGAGGCCTATCTTAAGGCCATGAAGCCTGCCGTCAGTCCCTATCTCGTTAATGGTCAATTAAGCGAAGCGGCCAAACGCGGTAAACTCCTCTTCGAGAGCGAAAAATTGGCCTGTTCCAAATGCCATTTCGGCGAATACTATACCGACCAGAAAATTCACGATGTCGGTTCAAGGGCTTCCTATGACCATCAGGACGATTTCTACACACCGCTCCTTCGCGAAGCATGGCGGACTCGTCCCTATATGCACGATGGCCGTTTCGTTAAAATGAAAGACGTTTTTAAAGTCGGTAATCATGGCGATGTCCTCGGAAATATCGCCGAACTAAAGGACTCCGAATTGGATGATTTGGTTGAATACATTATGTCATTGTAGAATAATATTTATTCCTGAAGAAAATCGCAGTCCTGGGCATATTTGTCATGCTTGGAATAGGGATAGAACAAACAGCCGATTTCGTTGGCCAATTGACCTGTATACTGCTTTTGAAATTCCGTAGGATCCTTCTTGTTTAATGCAACCGGATTAGGCGGATAGACATATTGCGGTAATGTTTTACGGGCCACCACTTTTTTGTTCTTGATATCCAGAAGCTGGACATGAACCTTGGATCGCCCCTGATACAACAGGGGCGAGATTTGGGTCGAAAACGTATCAATGTCCACTCCAAACAAATAGTCTACTCCGATTTTTTCACCTATATTTTGAAAACTTTCATGGCGCATGGCCGTTTCATCGAAAAGAGCTTCCGCTTTATCGAAGGTAACCCATTCGAATTTCTTCTTTTCCGGAAATTTTTTGGAGAGAAGGGTCATCATACAGTATGATAGAGCGGCACTTGGATCTTCCGAACCATACAAGTTGGCTCCGGACCTGCAAACAACAATGATTTTCGATTCCTTGGGAATGTCCTTGATCTCTTTTTTGAATTCGGGATCAATATCCGTTCCTTTAAGAAGGTAGAAAGGCGCAAATATTGCAGCAGCGCAACCGCTCATGGTCAAAAAAACCAAAGAGAGTATAATAATGTAGCAACAGGATTGAATTGTTCTATTCTTGAACATTGCCCCAATTCTCCATATTTTACGAAACATGATGTATTAATAATTAAGCAAACCATACAATCGTTATTATCGTCATAAAACAGTAAATTATTAAATTAAAAATTTATTTAATGAAGTTTCCGGATAAAACCGGGAAAATGACCAAAAAGAGGAAATTTATGTCAAAGAAAAAAAAACATTCGAAGGGGAATAACAATGCTTCGGAAGATCAGCAGGATTTTGGAGGAAATCCGATGAACGATCCGGAAGAAATTGGAAGTTCCGTGGAAGAACAGGAAGATGATGGAGGCCCTGCGGAAATGACGTGTGACTGTGGTGGATGTCCGTCAAAAGAAACGAAGGATTGTGATGAACATCAGGGTCGTCGTGATTTTGTAAAGACAACGTTAGCGTTAGGAATTGGTGCAGTAGCCATAGCGGTACCGGTATATGGTGGAGCCCGAATGGCGCTTTATCCGTTGGAACAGACGGGAATGGCCGGTAAAGAATATCCGTTGACCACCCTGGACAATCTGGATGAGACACCACGACTGTATCCTATTGTCGATACCATACGAGATGCCTGGTCTTCGCAACCGAATCAGATAATTGGCAATGTTTTTATTCGGAAGATTAAAAATGGCGATAAATTTGACGTCGAAGCCTATCAGACGGTCTGTCCACATGCGGGGTGCCGAATTAAAGTTGACCAGCAGAAGAACCCAAAAAGTGGTGTTGTAGAGACGTTATTCTATTGTCCTTGTCATGGTGATATGTTTACTCTGGATGGAAAACGAGTTGATCCTTCCAATAGTAAAAGTGCGCGTGATATGGATACCTTGGAGGTTCACGTTGATGATTCCGGTCGTGTTTTCGTTAAATTTCAGAATTTCCGACTTGGTGATTCGGAAAAAGTTTCTGTATGACGGAAATATTTCAATTCGGTATCAGTGGCGTAATTTAAAATTAAATTCAAATAAAAATAAAAGGATAAACGTCTACAATGGGTTTATTAAAATGGCTTGATGAACGAACCGGTTTTGTAACCGGTTTCAAGAAAGGTGTGAACTGGACTGTTCCGGCGAGTTGTTGTCTATGTCGATTATTGCCAGCCGCGATTTTTTTTGCTTTTATTATCCAGGGAATAACCGGTCTCTTTTTATGGGCGTTTTTTGCACCGAGTGCGCAGACGGCCTGGGAGAGTGTCTATTTTATTCAGTATCAGATTCCGTTTGGTTGGCTTGTTCGTGGTATACATCATTATTCCGCCCAACTGCTGGTTGCAATGCTTTTCTTCTATATATTAATGATGATTCTTCACGGTTCCTATCGTCGTCCACGTGAATTTGTCTATTGGTCGGCAGTCGTTATGTTCCTGTTTACGTTGGCGAGTTGTCTGACTGGCGACTTGTTAATGTGGTCACTCTCCGGCTATTTTGCGACAATGGCACGTGTTTCGTTTCTTCAGGTTTTGCCGGAAATTGGAGTTCCTCTTTATCAATTGGTTGTTGGCGGAGCGGATCCTCAATTCGGGACCTTGACTTTAACACGATTCACCGTATTACACATAGCTGTTTTTGGTGGTGGTTTTCTGGTTGTCATGCTCTTCTGGAAGTGGGCTGATTTTCGTTCGCGTGCACTTGCCCAGGAAAAGGGAGATCATCATTGTGCATTGGCTTGTGCCGTTAAGAAGCAGCGTTCCTTCTGGAATGGAGAAGTTTTGGCATGCAGTATTGCCTGTTTGATCTTCCTGTGTGCAGTTCTGCTCCTTGTTTTTCAGCATTCGATAACGCCGGGGCAGATTGCGGGACGGGCTTCAACCCTGCCTGCCGAATCCTATCTTGGTGCCGAACTGACTTCTCCCGCCGATCCGGCTGGATCCTATGCCGCCGCGCGTCCGGAATGGTCGTTCCGCGCCCTCTATTTTATGTCGAAATTACAGATTTTTTCTGTTATTGGAATGATCTTCGCTATTTTTGTGATTCCCACCTGTTTGGGAATCTGGTTCTTCGCATTGCCTGTTCTCGCGCGTATTAAGGGGGTCCATTATCTGATTGTTCTGGTAACAACAGTTCTCTTTATTGTCTTCTGTTCGTTTACCTATCAGTCGTATTGGGACGATTATCGTAATCCGGAACATGCGCCAACGTTTCTGGCCAGTAAAGGTGAAGCGGATGTTTTAATGAAACGTTCGATTGAACTGGTTTCCGCATCGACGGGGATTCCGAAGGAAGGCGCGCTCTCCTTGCTGCAAAAAGATCCTTTTATTCAAGGTCCAAAACTGTTTACACAGCATTGTGCCAGTTGTCATAATTTCGAGCCCATGAAAAATCAACAAGTCAATCCGGACTTCCCCCCAATTAAAGGTACTGATCCGACCGCTCCCAATTTGTATGGTTCAATTAGTGCCGATTGGATTCGTGGTTTCTACGATAAAGATTGTCTTCAGTCTCCCGATTATTTCGGGAAAACGACCAGTTTCGCGAAGAAAGGGTCCATGATTGGTTTCGTGACCGGACGTGTTCAGGGGGGGGCCTTTAATGAAAAGGACAGTACTTTCGTTTTGAATGAAAATGGTTTGGTCTATCCCTTAATCGGTAAAGATGAAAGTGTTGCGTTCAGTATTTTGGAAGCCTGTCTGACCGAACTTGTCGAGAATGACAAGGGCAAGGAATTGATCAAGAAGGGCGAAGGAGCTCCGAAATTAAGGGAGATGGTCACCGCAAAATTTGCCGATCAAAATTTCATGGCCAGCCTGACAATTAAGCCTCCGAAGGGCGTTTTGGAAGCCTTGAAAAAGGTTCTGGACGGCGTCCTGTCCGATCAGGTCTATACGGACCTTCTAAAAAATGAAGACAATATTGCGGTTATTCTGGAAGACAAAGATATTGCGGCCTTCCTGGAAGATACCTTCCTGGCCGAATTATGCGGTAATGGCGAGCCGATTCCAAAATCAAAACTGAAATATATTGAGCCACTTCGTGCGGCTATTATTGCATCGTGTAACGAAATGGGGGATCTCCTCTTTGAGGAATCGCAACTGTCCGAAATCAGGCCCCTGGAAAACGGAAAATACAAGGGACTGCGGGAAAATGCCATTTCCGATATGAATTGGCTGACATGTACCGAATGTCACGCCTTTTATGGTTACGAAAAGAAGGACCTGGCTTGTGATCTTCGCGGTTATATGTCACGTCAGTGGATTGCGGGAATTATCGCTGATCCCTCTGCTAAAACATATTATGGCAAAAAGAACGACCGTATGCCAGCCTATCATCCTGATAAAGGCGATGCGCTCCTCTCTTCCGATGAAGTTCATATGCTTGCCGACTGGATGCATGGTCAATGGTATCGCGCGCCTCAAGTCGATAACAAGACCCGACTCGGGAAAAAAGGACAATTATTCTTCGATATAGAAAAGACTGAAACGACTGAAAAGACTGAAGAATAACGAAGTATAACGAAGTATAACGAAATGACCGAAGGATCATCTCGTCCATGAACGAGATGATACGTCCATTCCTTCGGGAATCCTCCAGGCACGTTTTTTACTCCGCGTGTGTATCATCTACCCTACCGATATGGCTCGATACTGGAGGATATCTTGAATTTAAATATCTTGAAATGAAATAACCATTCACTTTATATCCGTGAACGGTTACGAAATTAATATTGGCTGGGAATAACGATTTTAAATATTAAGTATCTCTATACAACCTCTGTTTTGTCGAGTGACATTCTATATAAATAGCAGTGACATTCAATACAGTACGCCGTTATAAATTTGGCATATCCTGGGAACGCGGAGGTCTCGTCCGCATATTCCAAAACAGGCGTCTCGCCTGTTTTGAACAATAGACTTTTATAACGACCTTGAGTATATATAAATAGCAGTGACATTCAATACAGTACACCGTTATAAATTTGGCATATCCTGGGAACGCGGAGGTCTCGTCCGCATATTCCAA
>CAYUAP010000057.1:28104-30598 GCA_964442735.1 uncultured Planctomycetaceae bacterium
AACAGGCGTCTCGCCTGTTTTGAACAATAGACTTTTATAACGACCTTGGGTCTATATAAATAGCAGTGATATTCTATATAAATAACGAAATCAGCCAGAGGGAAATAATGGAAACGACACCCATAATCAGGGTCATTGCGGTATGGGTACGATATCCATCTTGAGAGGAAATACCTCCGAAATTGGTAACAATCCAGAAATAGCTGTCATTGGCATGGGAAACGGTCAATCCACCGGCGCCAATAGCCATAACGACAAGAGAAGCTTCCAAGGGTGTTGTAAATCCCAAGGCATTGACCATGGAAGAAGGATCGGTGTAGTTTCCCAGAATACCGGCTGTTGTCGTAATGGCAACCGTCGAGGATCCTTGTGCTGTCTTGAGAAAAGCGGCAAATAAAAAAGGGAAGAAGAGACCTATTTGCGGAAAATCGGAAATATGCTCTTTTAGCATATCGACCAGTCCTGTGGATGCGATAATATTCCCAAGAACGCCCCCTGCGGCCGTTATAAACAAAATGGGACCAACGAGTTTCAGTGTATTTCCCGATAGTTCGGGAAATATCGCGCTTTTACCGGACTGGATTAAGAGGGGAATTGAACAGATAAAGCCCGTACCTAATGCGATTATTGGATTTCCGAAAAAGAGAAAAAGGGTTTTCCACGTCTCTGATAGATGGAGAAGAGAAGCAAAAGATCCCAATGCCAGGAATATCAATGGAACCAGAATCGGAATCATGGAGAGAATACCGTTGGGAAGTCGAACAAAGGTGTGGAGCAGAAGATCGTCTTGATTCAGTGATTTATTAACTTCTTCTGCCGGAGTCTCTTCACTGGAATGTATTTTGCGACCAATATACTTCGCGAACAGAATTGCCGCGAAGAGAGACGGAATGGACACAATCATTCCGAGAATGATTACATAGAGGAGATGATTGCCTAGTCCGAGTGATTCTGCGGCGGCAACAGGGCCCGGGGTCGGGGGAATAAAAACATGGGAGACAAAAAGACCGGCCGCCAACGCGACTGTCAAGGTTACACTGGAACATCTCGTCTGTTTACACAAATTTTTGCGAACCGGATCAAGTATAACGAAACCACTGTCGCAAAAGACGGGTATGGAGACAATCCAACCCATTAGTCCCATGGCCAGCGCCGGATGCTGTTTTCCAATACATCGTATCACCATTTCTGCCAGTTTCGCCGCACCACCAGTCGCTTCCAGTATCGAACCGATTAAGGCACCAAATATAATAACAAGGGCTATGTTCCCAAATGTCTTGCCGAATCCGGTCCCAATGGTTTCCGGGATGGTTTTTAATGGAAGACCCACCGCAAGCGCGAGAAGAAACGAGGTTCCCATTATCGCTAAAAATGGATGAATCTTCCAATGGGCGATCGCGAGGATCATTATGACAATTGAAATACCGAGTGCTGTTATCAGATACATTACTGTACCGCTTTCATTTGTGGAGGTCTGTTATACTCAAGGTCGTTATAAAAGTCTATTTTTCAAAACAGACGAGACGCCTGTTTTGGAGGATACGGACGAGACGCCCGCACTCCCAGGAAATGCCGAATTTATAACATCCTAAAGTATATCCATTATATCTTGAAACCAGGATAATATTAAAACCTGTTGTATCATTAGTTCTGTTGTAATATTTAGTTCTGTTGTAATATTAGTTCTGTTGTAATATTAGTTCTGTTGTAATATTAGTTCTGTTGTAATATTAGTTCTGTTGTAATGTTTAGTTTTGTTGTAATGTTTAGTTTTGTTGTAATGTTTAGTTTTGTTGTAATATTAGTTCTGTTGTAATATTAGTTCTGTTGTGATGTTTAGTTCTGTTGTGATGTTTAGCCCTGTTGTGATGTTTAGTTCTGTTGTATCATTAATTCTGTAGAGTATTTTTCGCAGTTTGTGAAGAAAACAGACTTAACGACAGTACTTTTCCCTGATCCATTTTCATTACGAGGTGATTCGGAACAGTCGTTTTGAAGATTTTACGATGAAATCTCCGATAAAATCTTTATAATTTTATCAAATGTAACCGGTTTGTAAATGATTCCGCTAAATTTTTCCAGTGAAAAACGTTTAGGCGCTGTTATATCGGCAGTGACTGCATAAATGGGCAATTTTATAAAGCATTTCTGTTCCCGGATTTTATTGACTAGTTCTTCTCCATTCATCTCCGGCATCCACAGATCTGTTAATACGAGATCCACCGTTGAATTCGTCTTCAGAATATTTAAAGCTTCTTTTCCGTTTCCAGCCAGAAGAATTTCTGAAATTCCAAATTTACGACATAACACCTGAAGTAGTTTTAAATTTAAGGGAATATCGTCAACCAATAATACCGTTTGGATTTTCTTTTTCATCTCCTCCGAAACGGAAGATGGATCTTCCACCACCTGATTAGGGAACGTCTGATTTTGAGATGCCTGATTTTGAGATGCCTGATTTTGAGATGCCTGATTTTGAGATGCCTGATTTTGA
>CAYUAP010000058.1:0-30624 GCA_964442735.1 uncultured Planctomycetaceae bacterium
AGAATACCGTTCAGAAATCATCAACCTGCTGCATTGAGTATGCGTCAGCCCTGCAGTTCAGGCCGCTCGGGAGGCAGCGCGTCGTATGCAGTGCTCAAACAATTTAAAACAAATTGCAATCTCGTGTCACATGATGCACGATGCGGTCAACCATTTTCCTTCTCTGTGTATTCAGAAGGATTATGCGACGTATGACACCTCCAAATTTCATTGGCGTGTAGGGTGGGCGGCAATGCTTTTTCCCTATATTGAACAAACAGCCCGTTACGACTTGATTATGAAAATTCCGGATCAGGGTCTTCCAATTGCGCCGTATACAACTACTGCAACGGTAGACTATAATGGTAATACATATACTAATCCATATGCCAATATAATAACAGCATTTTTATGCCCTTCGGATCAGGTAAATACGACAGTTAACGGATCTCTTGCTCCGACAAGTTATAGAATTAATCTTGGTGACGAAACGTATAATAACTCAATTAGTATCGGAACCGGTTCGTTAAGACGTGGTATTGCCGGTCGTGGCGACCAATGGGTTTGCGATATGAGTGGTATTACAGACGGAACAAGTAATACGGCCCTTTTTATCGAATCGACCATTGCCACTACACATAACGGGACCTTGCAAACGCTTCGAGAAGGTGTTGCACAGACAACCGCCGATGTTTATCGTATGCCCATTTCTCTGGTTGAAGAATGCCGAAGTTATCGCGATGGTTCCAAATTAAGTTCCGTCTACCCAGGATCCCGTCGTGGTACACGTATTGCTGATGGTTACGGTCCCATTTTTACCGGAGTTCATATGGTTCTGCCCCCGAACTCTCCTACCTGCACCTATAATAATGCCGAATTTGCGTTTTGTGCCGCTTCCAGTTATCATGCTGGAGGAGCACAGGTCGCTCTATGTGATGGTTCTGTCCGCTTTGTCTCCGATACCATCAACAGTAAACGGAGTGATTATGACAGTTTAGGAACTGGAACGCTCACAGTCAACAATAGTGGTGAATCCTACTTTGGTATTTGGGGAGCCCTCGGTACAAGAAACGGTGGCGAAAAAACCTCTTTCTAACCTGAATCGTAATGCTTGTTCCGTGTCAATCATTTATGAACGGACGAATCGCAGGGTTTTCTGTAATAGTTTTCATGCAGAATTCCCGCCCATTATTATAGCTACATCTAAAATTGGAGTTTAAAATGAATTATGGAAAAATGCTGCTGATTTCAGTGGCTTGTGTTCTTTTCTGTATAGGCTGTGGAAAAGCTAAACCGGAAGGTATACCTTCGCTCAAACCTGTAACCGTAACCATCGTAAACGGTAGTACTCCCATTGCAGGAGCAAACGTTTTCCTGATTCCTTCCGGAACATCGGGAGCCTGGTCCATTTCCGGTAAAACAGATGATAAAGGCGTTGCAATCATTAATACATCTCAAGGAGATTGGAAACAGCCTGGCGCTCCGGAAGGTGATTTCAAGGTTTATATCACAAAATTGGCTAAAATTGAAGAGCCTCCGCAACCCGCCGATGAAAACGATGAAAAGGCTAAAGCGGCATACTATGCGGAACGCCTGAAAAGATTGGAAGCTGCCGGTAAAGAAATTCCCAAAAAAATGACTTCCGCAGAAACGTCTGGCTTGACTATTACTGTTGCCGCTAGCGGTGCAAACGAAACTTTTGATGTTGCTGGTAAAAAATAAATTATAGTTTATATAATTTCTCTTGTGATTCTCTATCACTCTTCCTAGTGGTTGGGAACTCTTTCCTTCAGGGGAATAAAACAGGCGAGACGCCTGTTTTCCCGGCAGTGCGGACGAGACGTACCTGTTCCAGTCCTATCTGTCAAATAATCCAGTCAACTTCTATTATTAAGTGTTACGAACCACTAATGCAGGTACATTACATTCGTCCAGGAACCATGTTTTCCTGACAGACGTTTCTTCCCAACTGCGGACCTGGTCCGCAGGAATCGTCATGATGGATCTGTCCATTCCATCTTTTTGGAAAAACGGATATATCCCCTACCCCGGCTTGTTCCCTCCTAAAAATTTGCAATATCGATCAATTGTCATGTATCAATATCATACTACAGGTCAATATCAAACAACAGATCAACATTAAATGGGGCAACATCAAATGGGGGAACATCAAGCGGTGATATCCGTAAACTGTTTTTTTTCGGACAAAAACTGTTTTTATTCCAGAAGTAACTATCCTCCTCCATGATCGCGCGAATGGCCAAATCTACCGCCCTACTATCTTCTGTTATTGTTGAGGAAACCCATTCCTTCTCGTTTTCAATTTCTGTGTCCTCCTCCAAATCTGTCAAAAATAAAGACCGAAAATCGTCAAAAATAAAATTCGATACAATTGTACTGGCTACAATTTGTTTGGTCTCTGATATTGTATTGGCATCTGATATTGTATTAGTCTCTGATATTGTATTAGACCCTGATATTGTATTAGACCCTGATATTGTATTAGACCCTGATATTGTATTAGACCCTGATATTGTACTGGCCCCTGATATTACAGTATTATTTTTTTCGGCTAAAATGGAATTACTGATGCTCTTGATAAATAATAACGAATTTTGTGGAACAATAGATGTACCAATATAAAAAATACTATTTTCTCCAACGTCATGATTATCGACTGCGGAGAGGGAAATATTATAGGTTCCAACATTCGTTGATGCGATAAAATAATGATAGGTTGTCAGATTATTTGTCGAACAGTTCAGGACTGTTGGATCCCCACCGTCTCCCCAATTAATAATCCATTTTTGTGTATAACGCTGGTCGGAATAGAGGGTCTGAATATCCAATTTAACAATGGAATCGTTCATGTAGGTCGATAATTTAACGTCGAGGGAAGGCTGCGGGCCGGCAATTGTAACCATGATGAAAAAAGGAGTTCCATTATCTCCATTTTTCACACAAATAACGGTACCTCCAAAACAGGATTTCAATGTCTCTGGAGTAATCATCTGTCGCCCTCCTGCGAACTCCAGTTCACCATTTCCCGTTCCGGACAGATCCCAATAGAATATTGTCCCATTTTCCACAAAATCTGTTGAATTAATCGTATAGGTCTGATCTTCCGATATGGAATATTGATAGGAAATGACAAATCCATAGGCACCAATATCGATATTGTTTCCATAGAAGCGACGTACTCCGGCCCGATCTTGGGAAAGACCATCCAAACCAGCGTTTTTCGCATATTGATTATCGCCGTTTTGACTCGCCTGGGAATGATAGGCCAGTCTGTAATCCTTTTTGTCGATATTGGCAAATAAAGGTTTTGCCGCATCATAGGTTAAATTCGTTTTCCCTGTGGTACGGGCATTACTCCATGTCGTATAGGTCGATAAAGAGTTCCGCGCATTAATGGTTTTACCTTTAAATTCAATATCGGTACCACTTGTTTTGGCAGAATTAACCGCAATTATCGTATTATAGAGATTGACAATGGCTGTAGTGCCATTGACATAAAGTCCACCACCACTTTCTGTCGCACTATTGCCCGCAATGGTAACATTAGTCATAGTCAATATGGAGTTGTTCTCTATTCCACCGCCATTCGTCGAGGTTGCCCTATTTCCGGTTATGTCGCAATTTGTAATCGTCAGTATTCCATAATTGGTAATGGCGCCTCCACTTGCTGCCGTATTCCCTAAAATACTGCTGTCAATGATTTCCAAATGACCAATATTATAGACTCCTCCTCCGTAGACAGCACTCTTTCCTCCTGTTAAACAGAGATGCTTGAGGATGACCGACTGTTCCGTTCCACTCGTCGTAACGGCGAGAACACGATCTCCTTCTGCCGCAATAATGGTGACACCCTTAATCGTTCGACCATTGACACAGGTCACCAGATTCGAGGCGTCAATGGTTACCGCCTTGTCAATCGTCAATTGGCCCAGGGTTAAATCGATAATACTGTCATTACTGGGCTCGGAAAGGTCGAAGGTAATGAAAACATTCTCTGTGGCCATATAAAGAGCCTCTCGAAGCGAAACTTCAGAATTCGATAAATCGAATTCATCAAGAAGTGTCGTTACCACCGTATAATCGTTGCGAACTTTATCATTAAGGACTTCGGTATTATATGCGCCAATATATCCTTCGGTCCACAATTTAAGGGCCGGACTGTCGGACATTAAATGGAGGTCCAGTGACAAAATATTTTCAAGATTGCCATCGGCATCAAATACAGGTCCATTTACAAACCATGGATTGTAATCAATCCAATTATTGACGTTTTCTTTAATATTTCCGGCAATATTACATATACCATCCCGTAAATAGTTCATCGTAACAATACTGTTGCGAAGATTGAACGTACTTTTATTGACGATTCCTCCACTTCCGCCAATTAAAGCGGAATTTCCAACTATCGTACTGTTGATTACTGTTAAAGTTTTACTGTTGACAATGGCTCCACCAGCATTGGAAGCCTGATTCGCAAAAATAACACCATTGGTAATGGTCAATATATTGGAATTATTGATTCCTGCCGCCGTTGCTGCCGTATTTTCCGCCAGAATACTGTTTGTAATCGTTAGAGTACCCGCATTGTCGATGGCCCCTCCAATAACAGCGCTATTGTCGAGTAGAGAACCATCAGAAAAATTTGTCGTGTTCGAATTATAGAGACCTCCTCCATTACTGCTTGCCGTGTTTTTAAATAGAATACTATTGCTGATAACATTCAGTGTTCCCGTATTGTAAATACCACCGCCAATGACGGCTTGATTGCCGTTAATCATTGTTTTATCTACAGTCGCCGTTCCTTTATTATTGAAAATACCACCCCCATTGCCCGTGGCTATATTATCATAAAGAGTGGAATCTGTTAGTATTAAGGTACCCGTATTATATATTCCACCACCATTAACAGTCGCCCTGGAATCTGAAATATGACAGTTTGTAATCGATAAAACACCAGCATTGTAAATAGCACTGCCATTTTCCGCCTGTCCGTTGATTAAGGTTAATCCGGACAAAACAACAGGAGCGGCAGCCGTTCCTTTACTGGTGGAAAAAATACGGCTTTTCGAGGCGGCATCAATTGTAATACGATGGTTGCCATTAATGGTAATGGCTTTAGAGACAACCAATTCCCCTGCTGTTAATGTTATCGTACCTTCCAGATTGTCGGCAAATACAATCGTATTACCGGCGGAAACAACGGCAATCGCTTCCCGTAGTGACCAAACTCTATCGTTTAAATTATAACAATCCTCAAGCGTCGTAACCACCATAGGTGTTGTAACGGTAAAGGCGTAGTATTCATAGGCTCCCATATCGACGGTTTTCGTATTAGTGCGGACATTTCCCTCAACGTCATATTCCAACGTCGTTCCGTTCGAGTCAATGGCATAACCATTTTTCCCTTTATTAATGGCTGGTGAAGACTTCTGAAGGGATAAATCCCAGTCTTCCTTTTTAAATTGGGTACCCACTGCCGAAGCTATATCCGTCGGTATGGTACAGAAAAGTGGGTCCTTTAGGGCAGTCGTCGTTCCAGTAATACATCCTGTTCCGATTTTCATGGCTCGTCCATCACCTGCAGATATATTGCCAATCAGTGAATAATTCACAGTTATTCCAGCAGTATACGATAATGCCGTATAAATATTCTCGCCACCTCCCGTCGCTATATTATTGGCTATAATGGAATTATTAATTGTCTGTTCCGTATATCCATAACTATAAATAGCCCCTCCTCGTCCGGAAACCATATTTCCAGCCATGGTTACATTGTTGAGTGTTAATGCTCCTATGGAAGCAATGACACCTCCCATATAACCATTATTTCCAAAACAGGCACTATTTGTAATTACAATAGTCGTATTTGACATGTTTGCATAAATAACACCGCCATAACCGCGATATCCACCATAACTTGCACTGTTTCCACTCAAAATACTATTGTTAACAGACAATACATTATTCTGTTTGTCTACCAGAGCAATGACTCCCCCATGTAACGCGTTATTTCCCGAAACAACACAGTGATCCATTAGAATTGTACTTGAATCCGATAGGGCCGCTAACGCCCCACCTTTTGTCGATGAAGTATTTCCAAGAATATGGCAGTATTTCAGTTCAAGGTTTCCATTGACACCAATGGCCCCACCATCCACAGAAGCGTTCCCCCCACGAAGGGTTAAACCAATCAAGGTAACCGTTGCGGTACTGCTGGTAATTGAGAAAACCCGCCCCTTGGCCGACGCCTTTGTCTGATTGGCGTCAATTATAATTCCCGGTGTTTGATAGACTTCATCATAAAAAAGAGAGGCGTCAATCGTCAATGATTTTTTAATAATCAGTTGACCGGTCGATGCGTTCAAGGTTATAACACTCCCCTGCGAAAAAACCTTGGGGGAAAAATAGATAACTTCATTCTCCACCGCCTGGTTGATTGCCTCCCGAAGTGATATTACCCCATCGTTGGCGTCCACGATATCCGCCAGGGTTGTAACACTTCGCGGGGGCGCTATGGTTATGATATAGGCCCCCAAACTACCGTAATCAGAATAAATTCCAGTAGTACCTGTCTCCCTTCCCGTCCCTTCAACCGATATATAATAGGTCCCCGCACTATAGTTCATACTAAATTGAACAGATAGTGAATCTTTTGGATCAAATGTTTTCAGAAGTGTATATTTGGAATCATACAGTTTGACCAAGGTATCCAGATTGGTAAAACCGATCTCTCCACCAATATAAATATTTAATTCCGAACCGTCCGTTGTAAATTTGAAATAATCAACGTCTGTATTGCGTTCAATAATCCCGGATTTCATTCCCATACCATTTGTTAATGAAATGACTTCCGCTGTTTTAAGCGTGTTATTGTAATCGTCATTCCGATAGGATAAAATCGAAGCAATTGTGGCCAAATCGTCCTGTGTATTGGAAGTCACAACGGTATTGTTAATAGAAACGGCTCCTGTATATTCCCCTTTACTCCATTGGGTTAATGTTTTGGAAGAACCATCTCCCATGATTGGTCCCCAGCCGTTACTCCCCTCGTAATATTCTACTTCCGTTTTCCCCTGTTTATAACTGTCATGAAAAAGACCCAGGGAATGGCCTATTTCATGACTGGCTGTATCCGCAATACTTTTTGCCGTCTTGAGTTTTTGCGAAAACACAAAACAAGGCGTATCGGAATCCCATGAAAATGAATTAATATAGGCTATACCACTATAATTCCCTAGCCAGGAACCATTTCCGCCAATACAACATCGAATTCCATAACAGGTGTCCGCGTCGTTTATTTTGATTAACATCTTGAGGTTCGGCTCTTTTGTGGTCACATTAACATTAAAGGGAAGATAATCTTCCGCAACATTCTTCCAGATATCATAGATATCCTGTAACTCCGAACTGGAAAAAGAATTTGCGTTTCCATCGGTATCATAAACAGGTGCGGTTACGTTTTTGTAGGAAGTGTTCCATTGCGTTCCAACAATCGAATGACCGGTAAAGTCAAGATATATCGTAAAATTGGAACCCGGACAGCTCTCAAGATTGAATACAGTACTCGATGTAATCTCAACAGACGCAACGGCAGACTTCAAGATATCGGAAGACTTGTAAACGGTTTCTTCGCCGGAAGATACCAATCCGGAAGATACCAATAATGAATCCATTTGTGATTCAGTCGTACCCTGTCCCATTACCTGAACACTTAAAAGCACACGCTCTTCCAACTGTTCCAGATGAAGAACGCGACTATGGAGGAACCGTGTTTTAAAAA
Source organism: uncultured Planctomycetaceae bacterium (assembly GCA_964442735.1). Taxonomy (GTDB): domain Bacteria; phylum Planctomycetota; class Planctomycetia; order Pirellulales; family Thermoguttaceae; genus JAUNBG01. The sequence goes on from CAYUAP010000058.1 coordinate 7,781, forward strand.
AATGCGAATGGTTCCTGCCGGTTGGTTTCCTTGTCTTAAAATCGGATAACCCACCTTGAAAACAGAAATATTGCCAGCATTTCCGTACAGAAAATAATTTCTCCATAAATTTATCCCCTATTTTTATGTAAATCAATGATTTCACACAATGATAGACAATTATTTGTTAGCCTGGAATTATTAGGAGTATTATTTCCATAATTATTAATAATTGCAATAGTAGAATTAAAATAAACATGAAAAAAGTATAAAAATTTTATCGTAGTTAGGGAATTGCCATAAAATCTTGTTATACTATGGGCTGTTATAAATTTGGCATTTCCTGGGAGCGTGAACGTCTCGTCCGCATCCTCCCAAGCAGGCGTCCCGCCTGTTTGGAAAAAAAGGAATTGTAAACGACCTTAAATATCTACATAAACAAAACAGGAATACGGGCAACTCGTCACCCTCCCCTCCCCTTCGGGTAGTGTCATCTGTCGTCTGTGGATGGCTATTTTAAAAAATTTTTTCTGCTGCTTGACAGAAATTTCATCAGGGATATAATAATAGAAAATTTTTAATAAAGGAAAAATGTGATGAATTTTACAACTTCAACAATGAATAGCTGGCTCTGGCGTTTTAACATGGGTTAAAACGCTTCGGTTTCGTATTGTTTTAAGTTGTATCTGTTCAATTTAATATAAAAAGAATAAAGACCGCAAGTGTTTGAATGCGGTCTTTTTTTATGTCTATTTGTTTCATAATTCTTGGACTGTATTTTTCCCGGCGGTCTTTTCTCTTTGTGTCCTCCTTGCAATAATAGTTTGAGAAGAAAATGAATAATAAAATTTACCCCTGTCGTTCCGAATTTGAAAAACTGTCTGATTTTGGGAACGCCATGTTTGTCTTCCGTGAAATGATCGCTGACTGTTTTACACCAGTCGCGATATTATCACGTTTTTATCGGAACCGAACTCCGGAAGAACGGATCTCGATGTTTCTTTTTGAGAGCCGGGAAGAGTCCCGACAATGGGGCCGATACAGTTATCTCGGCCTTTCTGCTGCTAAAACAGTAACGATCCATCGTCATGACGTTCGCATTATCCATAAAGATCAAAAGGATCGGGTCGAGATAATCCCACATAAAGGCAAGCCGATGGAGATTCTTCGTACCCTGTGTCAACGTATTCAGCCGGTTAATACCCCGGATCTGCCGGACCTGCCTTGTGGACTCGTCGGCTATTTCTCCTATGAAATAGTATCCCTCTTCGACTCCATTCCGGTTCATCTGGACGATAAAAATGACGATCCACTAGCCTCCTTCGTTATTCCGGATGAAATCATTGCATTCGATAATTTAAAGCAACGGCTCTATATCTGTGTTCTCTCCTTGAATGAAGATGGTCGTTATTCCACTTCGGAACGATATGAAATGGCCTGTGACCGCCTTCATCGGTTGGTAATGGAATTTAACAATTCCAGTAACGAACCGTGTCAGGAGGAATCGAAAACTGCGGAACCTGTTCGACTTCATCCCCTGCTCGCTCCTGAAGATTTCGAATCTCGTGTGGAACAGGTCAAACAGGAAATTATTCGCGGGGAAGTCATTCAACTCGTTTTATCGCAGCCGTTTGTCAGTCATACGGTTCCCGACCCGATTCAGCTTTATCGGGCCCAACGACTAATCAATCCGTCCCCCTATATGTTCTTCCTGAATTTTAATGAAATGACTCTGGTTGGTTCGTCGCCGGAAACAATGGTCCGATTGAAAAATGGTCATGCTCTGGTCCGTCCGATCGCAGGTACTCGACCTCGTGGACTGACCCCCGAAGAAGATCGTCAATTGGCCAATGACCTCCTGAACGATGAAAAAGAGTGTGCGGAACATCTGATGCTCGTCGATCTCGGGCGTAATGATTTGGGTCGTGTAGCTCGCCCCGGTTCTGTTCTGGTTAATAACCTAATGTACGTGGAACGCTATTCCCATGTTATGCACTTGGTTTCCGACGTAACAGCGGAAATAGAAGAAGGATGCGATGCCTTCGACCTGTTTCGCGCCGCGTTTCCCGCCGGTACGCTCAGTGGCGCTCCAAAAATCCGCGCGATGCAGTTAATTTATCAGTATGAAGATTATCCACGTCACTGTTATGGCGGAGCTGTCGGATATATCTCTTTTTCGGGGAATATGGATTTCGCTATAACTATTAGAACGGCTGCTATTGACCATGGGCGACTAACCGTTCAGGCTGGTGCAGGTCTCGTTTACGATTCCGTTCCGGAACGGGAACGTCAGGAAACTATCAACAAGGCCAAGGCACTATCGGAGGCCATTGCCCTCATACCACAACTTGATGTCTATAACAGGGATTAAAGGAGAATATCATGATTGCCATTATCGATAATTACGATTCATTTACATTTAATTTAGTACAAATTTTAAGGACAATGGGGGAAGAAATTCGAGTATTTCGCAATGATGCAATTACTCCGGACGAACTCGCCGTCCTGATTCCAAACGGTATCCTCGTTTCGCCCGGACCGGGTAATCCGTCAACCGCCGGAATTTCATGCTCCATAATTCGACACTTCGCTGGTCTCGTTCCCATTTTAGGGGTCTGCCTTGGTCATCAGTCGATTGGTTATACGTTCGGAGCGAAGATTATCGGAGCACAACGAATCGTCCATGGAAAAACATCTATGGTTACCTCCGATCAAAAGGGAATTTTTACGGGTATTCCCAATCCGTTTCAGGCTATGCGTTATCATTCGCTTGTCATTGATCGGAAAACGCTCCCCGACCAACTGGAAATATCTGCCGTCTCCGATGATGGTGAAATTATGGGAATCCGTGTTCGTAATATGCCCAACTCCGCGCCCGTTGAAGGAATACAATTTCATCCGGAATCAATTATGACCACCGCGGGAAAACAAATTTTGAGAAATTTTGTTGCTTTAATTACCAATAATATTCAATAATGATACAATATTTAATAAAGGAATAATATAATGAATAATGCCATATTAAACGATTCCCTGGAGCGGCTTCTTCGACATGAAAATATCTCTTTTTCCAGAAGTCGTGACTCCGTTTTGGAACTCCTGGAAGGCCATTCCGATTCCATAACGACCGCCGCATTTTTAACCGCACTCGCCGTTAAAGGGGAAACGGCCGATGAACTGGCAGGAGCCACAGAGGCTGTTCGCCATAAAACAATCATGTTGGAACTGCCCGGAATAAAAGCTATTGACCTGGTTGGAACCGGAGGGGATCGACTTCATACCTTTAATGTCTCAACCGCTGCCGCGTTTGTTACCGCCGCCGCCGGACTTCCAGTCGCAAAACATGGTAACAGAAATATCTCCAGTCGATGTGGTAGTGCGGATGTCCTGGAAGCATTGGGGGTTCCCGTCGATCTGACTCCCGAAGTGGTGGAACAGACGATTCGTGAAATCGGAATCGGATTCATGTACGCTCCCGCATTCCATTTGGGAATGAATCATGTCGGTCCCGTTCGTAAATCGTTGGGATTTCGTACTATTTTTAATATGATAGGTCCTTTAGCCAATCCGGCGTCCGTCTCTTCTCTGTTGGTCGGTGTTTACGCCCCCCAATTAACAGAACTGTTCGCCGAGGTATTGCACCGTCAAGGAGTAAAACGTGCTCTGGTCGTTCATGGGTCCGATGGAATGGATGAATTGACCATGACCGGACCTTCTCGAATTACATTACTTAATCGAAACGAAACCAAAACGTCCAACTTTTATCCGGGCCTCTATTTCGACGAAGGAGAAGTACGTCCGGAAGAACTCGTCGGTGGAAATATCCAGGAAAATGCCGTTATTATCAAGGAACTACTAGCCGGTAAAATACAGGGCGGTAAAAAAAATATCGTTCTTCTAAATGCGGGCGCTGCCCTCTTTGTCGGTGAAAAAGTCGATTCTATTCAGGAAGGAATAGAAATGGCCCGCGAAACACTGCAATCGGGTAAAGCACTGCGGAAATTACAGGAATTGATCGATTTCACCCATCGTTATAGTACTCCGGCTTCCACAGACCTCCCGCAATTTAATAATATTTCCTCCTGCCAAATAACAAAATAATACAATGGATATTCTACAAACAATTCGAAAACATCGTGAATCGGCGGTACAAAAGGTCCGAAACTCGATCCCCCTGGAAAAACTTCGCGAATACTGTTCTGAACGAACGGAATTTCGGCCATTTCGACAAACAATGCTCCAGTCTGGTATTCGTATTATTGCCGAACTGAAACAGGCGAGTCCGAGTCGTGGACTGCTTCTCGATCATTTTGATCCGGAAACATTGTCCAAACAATACAATCGGGGTGGGGCCGCCGCTTTGTCCGTCTTGACAGAACCCAATTATTTTCGCGGTTCCCTGCTCAATTTAAAAACGGCCCGATCAGCGACGAATCTGCCGATTTTACAGAAGGATTTTATTTTCGATCCCTATCAACTTTACGAAGGCGCTGCCGCTGGTGCCGATGCCATTCTATTGATTGTCCCCATGCTGTCAGATTCGGAACTCGCCCGCCTTTACGAAACGGCCGTTCTATTGAATCTTGTCCCCGTTGTCGAAATATACGATGAAACCGATATTGATCGATTAAAACCACTTCCTCGAAATACCTTTATCGGAATCAATAATCGTAATCTTCGCACCTTCGATACGAATGTTCGGCACGCAATGGATCTGGTCGATAGAATCCTGGTTCAAGACAACTATCCGATTATCTTCAGTGGCATTCATGGAAGAGATGATATTACATTTTATTCCGATCGGACAAAAATGTTCTTAATTGGAGAATATCTTGTAACGGCCCCGGACAGAATTAAAGCACTTCGGAATTTATTATCATGATCAGTAAAACACAAATAAAAGTATGCGGACTGCGTTCGGCAGAATGGATATTCCCCCTGTTGGCATTGGGAATCGACCGACTGGGCCTGGTTTTCTACCCGGCCAGTTCGCGTTCTGTCCCCCTGAATGATGCCGTAGCCATGGTTCAGGCGGTCCGATTCGGAAGACCTCTGGTTATGGTAACGGTCGATATGCCTCTGGATCAATTATTGACCATCTATCGTCAAATAGTTTCCAGGACCGGACGAATACAACTTCATGGTCATGAAACAATAGACTACATTCGAAAATTACGTTGTAAACTGGAACAGGAAGATCTTCCGATTCCGGAAATAGTACACCGGATTTCTTCCGTAACGGAACGAAATGAATATTTGCCGGAAGTGGATAAATTATTATGGGAGGCGCCGGGTAAAATGCCCGGGGGAAATGGTATTCTTCACTCCTGGCCGAATCGGGCAATACTGGAACCGTCCGACCGATTCATTATTGCGGGAGGATTAACCCCCGATAATGTTGGGAACGCAATTAGGGAGACCGGAGCCGGTGAAGTTGATGTCTCCGGTGGAGTCGAATCGGTGCCCGGTATAAAATCATTGGATAAAATTAAAGCATTTATTAATGCGGTACGATCCGAAAACAGACAATACAAGGATAAAATACAAGGATAAAATACAAGAATAAAATACAAGGATAAAAATAATGAACGAGAATAATGGATATTTTGGCCGTTATGGTGGCCGTTATGTTGGCGAATCGCTTGTCGCCGCTCTGGATGAACTGGACGAGGCTATTGCCGTCCATTTGGAAAACGAAATGTTCTGGAAGGAATATCACGATCTTTTGGAAAATTATGTTGGCCGTCCCTCCCCTATTTGGGAGGCGAAACGATTGGCCGCCTTCCTGGGGACCTCCTGTCGCCTGTTTTTAAAACGTGAAGATCTCAATCATACCGGAGCGCATAAAATCAATAATACCATTGGTCAGATTCTGTTGGCCAATCGAATGGGGAAGAAGGAAGTGATCGCGGAAACAGGAGCGGGCCAGCATGGCGTTGCGACGGCAACGGTGGCCGCTCTGTTCGGTATGAAGTGTAAAGTTTTTATGGGAAGTGAAGATGTTCAGCGACAGGCGCCCAATGTTCATCGTATGGAACTGCTCGGCGCGGAAGTCGTTTCCGTTCATTCCGGGAATTCGACCCTTAAAGACGCCATGAACGAGGCACTGCGGTATTGGTCAGAGGTCTCCGATCATACCTATTATGTGATCGGAACCGTTTCCGGTCCGGCCCCGTATCCAAAACTCGTTCGCGATTTCCAGAAGATTATTGGTATTGAGGCACGAGCTCAAATGCTGGAAAAAACCGGGCGGCTTCCCGACTCCGTTATCGCCGCCGTCGGAGGGGGCAGTAACGCAATCGGTATCTTCTACCCTATGCTGAACGATCTTCAGGTGGAGTTAATCGGAGTCGAGGCGGGCGGTATCGGTTCGCAACAAGGACAACATTGTGCGTCTTTAACACGAGGACGAATCGGCGTTCTGCACGGAACCAAGTCGATGATCCTTCAAAATACGGACGGTCAGATCGACGAAGGTTATTCCATCTCCGCCGGACTGGACTATCCCGGTGTTGGACCGGAACATGCCTTGCTAAAGGAAGGGGGTCGTGCCCGATACGAAATCATCAATGATCGACAGGCTGTCGAAGCATTTGAACTTTTGTGTAAATATGAAGGAATCATTCCGGCCCTGGAAAGTTCCCATGCCATTGCCCAGGCCATCTTGGAAGCAAAACGACAATCGAATAGAAATATTCTGATTAACCTGTCCGGACGTGGCGACAAGGATATCGACCATTACATGAAATATAGAGCAAACAATAAAGAGGAAGGAGTCAACCAATGAACCGAATTACCAATCTATTTCAGCATTGTCACGAAGAGAACAGAAAAGCCCTCGTTGGATTTTTAACCGGAGGCGATCCGAATCTGGAAGATTCCATCGCAATTTTGGATGCGGCTTGTGGGGCGGGACTCGATCTTCTGGAATTGGGAGTCCCTTTTTCCGACGCAACTGCCGATGGTCCTGTCATTCAACGGGCCGATATCCGTGCACTGAACGGAGGTATTTCGCTCGAACAATGTTTACGGATCGGAACTACACTACGTGCAAAATATCCCGATCTGCCCATAATCCTGTTCGGATATTACAATCCCATTATGTCCTATGGTACGAAACGTTTTGCAAACGATGTTTTGGCCGCAGGTCTCGACGGACTTCTCTGTGTCGATCTGCCCGTCGAAAATTTTAATGAAATTACGGACTCCATTCCTTCGTCACAAACATTCAACATGATTCGTTTAATTTCACCGACTACGACAGAAAAGCGTATGAAGACTATTTTAGAACAGGCAGAAGGTTTTGTTTACATTCAATCCCGGTCGGGAGTTACCGGAGTTCGAAACGCCATGCGGACCGGACAACTTGACTTCATTCGACAACAAGGTGAACGGGTTCGATCCAAAACAACACTACCGACCGCCGTTGGTTTCGGTATTTCCAGTCCGGAGGACGCCGAAACGATTGCTCCCTTCTGCGACGGTATTATTGTCGGAAGCGCTTTTATTCGTATTATTGAAAAATACTGTTGTCCGGAAAAACAATCGTTTGATCGGAAGTCGGCCATTCTGGAGTTAACCCATTTTATCAAAACGTTAAAAGCTAAATTATATTAATATATAATCCGAACTAATAGAATTTATAACGGACATCATATTGTTACGATCGTATTGTTATGATTGTATTGTTATGATCGTATTGTTATATTGTAGGTCGTTATAAAATCGGCATTTCCCGGGAGCGCGGACGTCTCGTCCGCATCTCCTCAAAACAGGTGTTCCATCTGTTTTATTCCAATAAAAAAATAAAAACGTTTACACCAGGAGTTGTACAAAACAGAGCACTTTTAGTCATATTTTGCGAAGATAGATTTCCTGATATTACCGACTGTATATCCAATCAAGATATTCAATCAAGATATTCAATCAAGACATTCAATCAAGACATTCAATCAAGACATCCAATCAAGACATTCAATCAAGATAATGGAGGTGTTTTGAAGATAATATTTTATATTATGGGTTAGTGACTGTTTGGAGAGACAGGTATTGCAGAAGAACTTTTATTTTGATAGAATCAACATATCATGGGAGTGATTGATTTTGAATTCGAGTTTTGGTTTCGAGGAACCATCGAAAATGACTTGGGATGAAGTTATTCCCAACAATAAATAATGCTAAAAGGAAATACAGGATTATGGATCAATTTTCAAGAAGATCATTTGTAGCAAAAAGTATATTTGGTATGGCGGCAATCGCAGGAAGTTCGCTTCCAGCCCAAGAGAAACCCAAAATACAGGGATTTGACCAGACACAAACCGATATTGACGCAACACAAAAATGGACGCCCTATTCTGACCGAAAAATTAAGGTTGGAATTGTCGGTTACGGAGTATGCCAGTTTGGTGCCCAATTTGGGTTTCAGAATCATCCGAACGTCGAAGTTGTTGCGGTCAGTGATCTGTTTCCAGACCGTTGTGATGGTCTGGCCAAGGCCTGTCGTTGTACTCGAAAATATACGTCATTAGAAGAAATGCTCCAAAAAGATAAAGAGATAGAGGCCGTTTTTGTAGCGACAGACGCGCCGAGTCATGCGGACCACTGTATAAAAGTCCTTAAAGCGGGCAAACATGTTGCTAGTGCGGTTCCGGCCATCTTTGGCAGTTTGGAAATGGCCGAAAAACTGTTCGAAACAGTTAAAAAAACAGGTCTGATCTACGCCATGTTCGAAACCAGCGCATTTCACGATGATGTTTATGCCTCCCGTAAAATCTATCAGGCGGGTGGATTCGGTGACCTTGTCTATACGGAAGGCGAGTATTTTCATTACGGTTTACATTCGGCCGATTCCTATAAAGATTGGCGAACCGGAATGCCCGTTCAATGGTATCCCACCCATGCTACGGCCTATTATACTTGTGTTACGGGAAAAAGTTTTACTCGTGTCTCCTGTCTCGGTAAAAAGAGTATTCAGGATTATCGCTACTCCCCTTCCGGAAAATACAAAAATCTTTTTGGTACGGAGACGGCACTTTATCAAACGGCAGAAAATGGTATGGCCCGTATGATTGTCAGTTTTGATACGCCAGGCCCCTATGGCGAGGTCGGCCGAAGTCGTGGTCAAAAAGGCGCCTATTATGATCACTACATCGGCGCAGACGATGCAATGAATGCTCTTGTCGCTAAATTGAATCTGAAAAAGCCCGCACTTCCTCCTACAATGGACGCTGGATCACACGGTGGTTCCCATGGCTATCTGTCCAATGATTTTATTGATGCTATTCTGCGCGGAAGACTCCCTCTTGTCAATATCGCCGTTGCTCTTAATACTACGGTTTGTGGTGTCGTTGCCCATCAATCTGCCTTAAAAGACGGTGAATCCATGATAATTCCCCAATACACGCTTGATTAAGGAGACTGAAACGAAACTCAATGCTGTTATAAATGCGCCATTTCCCGGGAGCGCGGACGCCATGCCTGACGGCAGGCAGGTCTCGTCCGTATACTCCCAAACAGGCGTCTCGTCTGTTTGAAAAATAGAATTTTATAACGACCTTGAGTATCGTATTATAAAGACAATATTATAAAGACAGTATTATAAAGACATTATAAATTATAAAGACATTATAAAGACAGTATTATAAAGATATACTGTACGACGTTATAAATGCGGCATTTCCAGGGAGCGCAGACGCCATGCCTGACGGCAGGCAGGTCTCGTCCGCATACTCCCAAACAGGCGTCTCGTCTGTTTGGAAAATAGAATTTTATAACAACCTTAAGTATCGTATTTAACGTCCTGTAGTAAAATATAAACGAAAGAAATAATGATGAAATACAACAATGGAAATTTAAGATTGTTTTTTGTGTTTTTTTTCCTTTTAGGTACTGCTATTTTTTGGTCGAACCAGGGTTTCAGTGCCGATCCCAAACAGCCGGAGACGCAATATCGAATAGCGAAGGAGGGGGTTGTATCCGACGTCTGGTCGGGACATCCGGTCGGTTTTGCCTTTACAGCGCATAAAGATGCGATTTATATTGGCTATTATAACGCGGAACGATCAATGACTATTGGCAAACAGAAATCCGGGGAAGATACTTGGGAATACAAGGTATTGCCAACCAAGGTTGGTTGGGACAGTCACAATTATATAACATTGGTTTTTGACGGTAATGACTGTCTCCATGTTACCGGTAATATGCACTGTGTCCCTTTAATCTACTTCCGTGCTGGTAAACCGAACGATATTGCGTCGCTTGAAAAGATTCCGGCCATGACGGGAGAAAGGGAAAAACACATGACCTATCCTGTTTTTATGAAGGATAAAACAGAACGACTTTTATTCTGTTATCGGGATGGAGGAAGTGGTAACGGCGATACTTTATGGAATCAATACGATGAAAAGACGAAGCAGTGGACACGTCTAATGGAAAAGCCGATCTTCGATGGTCAGAAAAAAATGAACGCCTATCCTAAAGGTCCTTTTCTCGGGCCTGATCGTTATTATCATTTAATTTGGGTCTGGCGGGATACCTATGACTGTTCAACCAATCATGATCTCTCCTATGCGCGTAGCAAGGACATGATTCATTGGGAAGACAGTTATGGCAAACCGATTCAACTTCCCATGGATATTAACCGTGGGGAACGAATCGCCGCCATTCCTCCTAAAGGTGGACTTCTCAATCCTTTAATCTTTTTAGGATTCGATAGTCACGGACAGGTCATTATCAGTTACTCCAAATATGATAAAGAGGGCTGTTTCCAGATATGGAACGCGCGAAGGGAAAAAGAGGGCTGGAAGCATGTTCAGGCCTCCCATTGGGATTATCGATGGAACTTTAGTGGCGGTGGTTGCATACCTAGTGAACTGTCTTTCGGCGGAGTTTCGGTTGATGCTGGAGGTAATCTGGTTCAATCATGGAATAATTATGTTGTAAAAAAGTCCGGATCCTGGGTCCTGGACGATAGTACACTTGAAACAACTCAAAAGCGGAAGCCTGTTCCGAAGTCGATACCTGAATTAACGGCGGTCGAACGAAAAAAAATCAGTCAGGTACAAAACAAGGAACCTCAAATGGTTAATCATACCCATTCGATCAGAGTAGGTTCCGAACTTTATTATTTCAGTTGGGATACACTACCGGTCAATCGAGATCGTCCCGCTGAAGGTGGTGCACCGACACCCTCCGTATTACGGGTCTTTAAATGCGTTAAAAATTAGTAACCATTCACGAACGATTTTGGAACCATGGATAATCACGGATAAACACAGATATCCTTGTACGACGTTATAAATTCGGCATTTCCTGGAAGCGCGGACGCCATACCTGACGGCAGGCAGGTCTCGTCCACTTCCTCCAAAACAGGCGTCTCGCCTGTTTGGAAAAATAGACTTTTATAACGACCTTGAGTATAGTTGAAGTGTTTGTGATATTTGCGAGAATCGTGGTAATTACAATATTCATAATAATCACGCAATATTTTTGACTATCGGAATATCTATAATATTTATAATGCCCACAATATCTATAACATCTATAATATCTATAATTTATATCGTCCCTATGATTTACATTACACCTGTAATTACCATAATACCAGTAACACCCATTTTAACTGTATTGTTTACATTATCTATAAATGTTATATTGTCTATAATGCTCTATTTATCTATAATGTACATAATATATATAATTACTATTTTATCTATACTACACACGATGTCTACAATATCCATAATACACATAACGCTTAATATATCTATAATACCTGCAATGGTCATAAACACCATAATGTCCATTTTGCCTACATTGCCTGTATTTATCATATGCCCCATCATATTTACGATAATAATGTTTATGGCAATTACAACAACTGCAACTCCTGTAGTAGCAGTAATGTCAAATATTTTAAATGATATCCGTAACGGTTACAGAACCGATTCGAAATTTTAAAAATTATATTGAAAAAAAGGAATATAGAGAACGATGTCTCCACAGATAGTACCAGTGAAAAATAACGAACAGATTGAGCAATTGGCACAACTTGCCTCGGATATTTGGCATGAATATTTTATAACCATTCTTTCCGCGGCCCAGATAGATTATATGATTGAGCATTTTCAATCCGTACAAGCCATAACATCTCAAATTCAAGACGGTTATCGTTATTTCTTTCTTGAGGTTGATAATTGTAATGTTGGATATACAGGGGTTCATCCTGAAAACGGCAAACTGTTTTTAAGTAAAATATATATTCGGCGGAGTGATCGCGGTAAAAAATATGCGTCTTTATTATTTGATTATCTCGTTTCCCTGTGCCGACAAGAACACCTTAACGCCATTTGGCTGACCGTTAATCGAAACAATGAACATTCCATTGCCGTCTATCATACAAAAGGCTTTAAAACGATCCGTCCCCTTGTAACCGATATTGGCGCTGGTTTTATTATGGATGATTACGTTATGGAAATGCCTGTTCATTTCTGACATTAATATTTTGCAATACATTGTTGACAACCATTTCGTTGGCAACTATTCCGTAAAAGATGGTGTTACATGATTTTCGTTTTTTGTTGTTTTCATGTTGTAATTTACAATGTATTACTTTAATTTAATTGTCGTTTGGTATAATATTATACATCGTTTGGTTCAAACCGTAAATCTTTACATGTTCCGTTGTGTTTTCAATGTTTTTTTTGAGTGGAAGATCCGGTTTTTCCAGGGAGTAATGATAAAAAGGGAAATATCATTTGGAATGGTAAAGGGACATTAATGAAAGTTGAAAAGACACAAATAAAGAATATTCCTTCTATAATCTATGGCAATCATTCATCTGCCGTCTATTTATTTGTACATGGTAAAAGTGGTTTTAAGGAAGAAGCGGAAGAATTTGCAAATATTGCATCCCCAAAAGGATGGCAGGTACTTGCCATTGATCTACCGGAACATGGAGAGAGAAAATCGGAAAAGAACAGGTTCAATCCATGGTGTATCGTTCCGGAATTACATTATGTAATGAATTATATTCACGAACGATGGAATCGGATCGGTCTTCGTGCAAACAGTATTGGCGCATGGTTCAGTATGATCGCCGGACAGAAGGAAATATTTGAAAAATGCCTGTTTGTTTCGCCTGTTCTCAATATGGAAAAACTGATTCTGAATATGATGATCCGATCAGGCGTTACGGAAGAGCAACTACGGCAACGGGGAATAATCGAAACTTCTTTTGGTGAAATACTCTCCTGGAAATATCTTGATTTTGTCCGTCAACACCGCATTGAGCATTGGTCTTCACCGACTGCAATTCTATACGCCGATCAAGACAATCTAACAGATCGGAAGACCATCGACACTTTCGTCCAAAAATATTCCTGTCAAATTTTTGTCATGACAGGCGGAGAACATTGGTTTCATACCGAAGAACAAATGCAAGTCCTTCATCAATGGACGGAAAATAATCTGTAGAAAGATTTAATTGATTGTACCGACCGATGGAGAAAAAGGACTTTACGGGTTCCTTCCGGGAACATCAGCAAAACGTATTACAAGAAGAAATCTAAAGGAATCTTCCCCCTCTGTTCGATTTTGAGATGAACGGTCCCGCATGAATGGTTGACCCGCATGAATGGTTGACCCACATGAATGGTTGACCCGCGTGAATGGTTGACCTGTTCACCCATTTCTTGATTCGTGAAACGTGATGATATCAACCGTATAGTACAGACTGAATCCGTACAGACTGAATCTGAAGACAGTCGATAATATTTTATAGTCTTCCTAAAAAGGTATTATTTACAGAAGATTAAAAATAGAACGTTTTTAATCCTATTATTTCTTCCAGTTGAAACAAATGGTTTCATTACCTTTTATCTAAACATACCCTATAAAAAAGAGGATTAAAGATGCCACAATCGTCCACAAACCAAAAAACATTTCGATTCAAATTTCCTTCGATAATGATAAAAACTTTTTCGTTTCTGATACTTTTAGGGGGCCTGGCCGTTTGGACCATTTCCCTGGAGGCGCAAGAGGAAAAAAAATTCGGTCAAGCCTATTTACCAGCGGTCCCCTCTCTGGAAAAATATGCGCAGATATATCTACCTCCGGTTAGTTACGTTCCCCCGGTGGTTATTGGTCCGACCGTAACAACCTATTATAATCCGCCGGTCTGGGTCAATAATTATCCGCCCGTTGTTATGCCCGGTCCTGTTATTGTCCGAACTCCATGGCGTCCATTCCTTCGGACGTTTATTCCATAAAGTTTATTATAAACGAATTATAGCGCTCCTATTGTTTTCAATTGATAAATCTGGTATATTGTCCAATAGAATATAAATTGGTCTATTCTACAAGTGTTTATGTCAGGAATACGGACCTAAAGTCTGTAATATAGAGTATAGAGCTAAAGTCTATGATATGGCAAACATGTTTCAATAGACCTATATAGAAATTTATTCCACAAATCTATTGGAGTCAGATATGAAAACAATACATGTACTATTAAATTTAATGCTGGTGGCAGTTCTTTTATCCGGAACGGTACTCGCCCAGTCACAAACAGGCAAACAGAAGGATACGGACAAACCGACAATGATTCGAATGCTCTATAACAACCCCGGTCTTCTTGATGATCTTGCAGTTGGACTCTGGTGCTGGCCGGTTCCGGTCGATTTTAATCATGATGGAAAAATGGACCTGATCGTTGGTACGGAATGTGTTCCCTATAACGGAACCTACAGGTTTGCCAGTAAAGGAAAAGCCGGGTTCGGTGTCGCCCAGATGTCAAGTAAACTGGTTAAGAGTCCGGTTATGCCAGTTTTCAAACGTGGTGAACGGATTAGTAACGGACAAATCAATGTCGAACCGAGTTATATCAATGGAAAACTCCACGTTCTGCGCTCGGGACAGGAATATCCCGATTTTGCGAATACCGGATTGGAAAAGCCGATAACACTTCCGGTGAAAGCCAACCCCCATCCGAATACCGTTCGTGGTAATATGTGGAAATATGTTGATTTCGATGGAGACGGAAAAATCGATATTATCGCCGGAACAGACGATTGGAAACCATACGGATGGGCCAATGCCTGGGATGAAAATGGAAAATGGAAAAATGACCAATCACACGGTAATATTTATGTTATGCGGAATAATGGAACCAATGAAAAACCGGTATACGCGGATCCCTTTAAACTCAATCTCGTTACAGGATCTCCCTTGATGACCTATGGCTGGCCGTCCCCCAACTTCGTTGATTTCGATAATGATGGAGATCTTGACCTCCTCTGTGGTGAATTCAAGGATCATTTCAACTATTTCGAAAATATCGGAACGCGAACCGAACCGAAATATGCCCCTTCCACTTTTGTTCTGTTGGAAGATGGAACCGAAGCACACGATGTTATGTGTATGATTACCCCGCTTGTTTTCGACTGGACCGGAGATGGTAAACCGGATATCATCTGCGGAAACGAAGACGGACGTATCTGTCTTTATGAAAACAGCGGTAAATTCGTTAAAAAAATAACCGGTGATAAATATGAAGTCAACGTTCCTGTTTTTAAAGCACCACTCTACTTTCAGCAGGAAGCGGACGAACTTAAAGCGGGTTCCCTGGCCACTCCTTGTGTCGTCGATCTCAATAACGACGGCGCTCTTGATATTGTAACAGGTATTTCTTCGGGTAATATTCTCTATTTCAAAAATTTAAGTCTGCCCGGAATGGAATATCCGACTTGGGACCGTCCCGTCTACCTTGAAGCGGATGGAAAACCTATTTATATTATTGCGGGTCCCAATGGTTCCATTCAAGGTCCTATTGAAGCGAAGTACGGTTATACCACCTTAACAGTGGCCGACTGGGATGGTGATGGTCTCCTGGATATGATGGTTTCCAGTGTACTCGGTAAAGTTGTCTGGTTCAAAAATATCGGAAGTAAAACAGATCCGAAATTTGCGGCCGCAGAAGGGGTCGAAGTGGAATGGAACGGACCGCAACCACAACTGGCCTGGGGATGGATGAAGCCGGAAGGGAAAAAAATTCTGACCCAATGGCGGACAACGCCTGTTATG
This sequence comes from uncultured Planctomycetaceae bacterium, assembly GCA_964442735.1. Taxonomy (GTDB): domain Bacteria; phylum Planctomycetota; class Planctomycetia; order Pirellulales; family Thermoguttaceae; genus JAUNBG01. The sequence goes on from CAYUAP010000058.1 coordinate 23,840, forward strand.
TTCGATTGGAATAAAGATGGTCTAATGGACCTCTGTATGTTGGATCACGAAGGATATTTCGTTTTCTACGAACGTTATAAAGATAAAGACGGTACACTCAAACTGAAACATCCCCAACGCTGTTTCCTGACTGAAGATGGACAACCGATCCGCCTGAACAAAAATATTGACGGTGGTTCCGGACGACGGAAAATCTGCCTGGCCGACTGGGATCAGGATGGTCTGGTCGATATTATTGTCAATTCGGAGAATGCCGATGTTTTCAAGCAGGTCAAGTCGGAAGGCGGACAAACCTGTTTCCGATTTCTCGGTAAAGTCAGTTCCACGAAACTGGCAGGTCATACAACCAGTCCTACCGTTGCTGATTTCAATAATGACGGTATTCCGGACCTGGTCCTTGGGGCGGAAGATGGTCGTTTATATTATCTTCGCAATCCATTAACACGTTAAACAGGATATCGTTAAACAGGATATCGTTTCCAGCACGGATCTCGAATGGCTTCGTCCGTAGTCGTAACATTGGTTTGACCTTTAACCGTTTTCTATCGATAGACTCAAGGTCGTTATAAAAGTCTATTTTCCCAAACTGGCGAGACGCCTGTTTGGGAGGATGCGGACGAGACGTCCGCGCTCCCAGGAAATACCAAATTTATAACGTCCTAATGTATAGACGTTTAAAGGAGCTTCCGTATAAACGCGGATTTTTTGTTTAATTGACTCAAGGTCGTTATAAAAGTCTATTTTCCCAAACAGGCGAGACGCCTGTTTGGGAGGATGTGGACGAGACGTCCGCGCTCCCAGGAAATGCCGAATTTATAACGTCCTAATGTATAGAAGAATAAAGTCATTCCTGTTTTATTAAACAAACCATTTATTAAAACAAAACGTAATAAAAATATATAATAAAGGAAATTTATGAAATCCATCATTGCTCTTTTTACCCTTTTACTTGGGCCTTGGTTTATATCGTTTAATGAAGAATCTTCCATTTTAACATTGAAGAACGAACAGAATCAGGTAGTTTTATCGGGAAAACTGACGTTCGAGTCGGGAGGTAAAACGTGGCGAGTCGGTCTGGCCCGTGATAATGTTCCACAACGTTTGACTTTAATCGATTCCCAAAATCAGGTTTTCGGTTATATTTCCTTCCAGCAGAACGGCGATTCAATCAATCTGCTGGTCCATCATCGGACAAGACAGTTTTACGAAGGAAAATTAACGTTTGACGGAACCTTGCAGTGTGCCGAAGACAGTTTTGCCTGTCGAACGGAATCGTTACACGGCGAACGAGTTCTACCGTTAGGGGCGGGCAAGGCCGATTCCCTCCTGAACGACTCCGTTTTCTCTACTGAAAAGGATCTCCTCGTTCGATTTCTCGGAGGAAAATCGGTAATCACCACAGATAAAAAAGCGGGAATCTTCCATATTAAGTATACGGGAGAAATTCAGGAGGCATCCGAAGCATCCTGGGGTCTGCGAATAGAAAAAGACTATTTCAAAACACGATATGTCCCCTATTATACGCCGATTGATCGAAAACGCTGTCCGAAGGCACCGACCGGGTGGATGTCCTGGAACGTTTATTTCGATAAAGCGACGGCGGAAGACAATTTGGCCGAAGCACGACTAGGTAAAAAATATCTTCAGCCATTCGGACTGGAATTCTGGTCGATTGAATCGTGGCAGGGTAATTCAGATCAACTTCCCGTCTCGAAATTCTATAATTTAAATTTAGAGGCCAATGAACGACAATTTCCCAAGGGAATGAAGCAGTTGGCAACCGATATTCGTGCCCTTGGTTTTCGGCCAGGCCTCTGGGTTGTTCCCTTCGGAACCGGAAATGAAGAATTCTATCAAGCGCATAAAGACTGGTTCGTCCACAATAAAGAGGGTAAACCATTATCGACCTGGGCGGGAAAATATACATTGGACCCGACCAATGAAGAGGCGCAGAAACATGTCATGAAGATACTGGATATCTGCTCCCATGATTGGGGTTATGAATTCTTTAAAATCGATGGAATGTCGGCCGGACCAGGGTACTGTGCCCATTTCTTCGAAGATCCCAATATTCGATGTTTCTTTAAGGATCCAAAATGCCCGAATGCCTTCGAGCAGTGTACCAATAATTTTCGTAAAGCCATAGGTCCGGACCGCGTTTTCCTTGCCTGTCAAGGTCATGCCACCGGACCGGAAGCGGCTGTTGCCGATGCGTCCCGAACAGGAGCCGATATCGTTCATCCCAATCAGCCTGTGAAATGGGCTAATCTCCTAAATCAGGCCGGACGTACCTTGAACCAGATCTTTACCCATAATATCGTTTTCTATTCCGACCCGGATACCCTGTTGGTCAACGAAGCATTGACCCTTGAAGAAGCTCGCCTGTCGGCAACAGTCGTTAGTCTGCCCGGCCAGTTAATGTTTTCCGGCGATAAACTGGCCGAACTTCCCATGGAACGAATTCAACTTCTTCAGAAGGCACTTCCCGTCTGCGATATTCATCCTATGGCACTCTATCCCTGTTTCTCCATGCACTCGATCTGGGACCTTAAAGTCGCCCGTAATTTCCTGAATTGGGACGTCGTTGCCCTCTTTAACTGGACGGATCAAGAGGCTCTCCTCGGTTTCAATACCGCCGAACTGGGACTCGACTCTACCGAAAAATACATTCTCTATGAATACTGGACAAATAAATTCCAGGGTGTGATTGACGATAAATTCGAAATGAAGGTTCCACCCCACGCGGTTCGACTGCTTGCGGTTCATCGCCTTCAAACAACTCCGCAGTTTATTAGCAGTGATCGTCATATAACCCAGGGAGCGGTCGACCTCGTTGATCTTCAAACTAAAGGCAAAATGTTGGAAGTGAAGGTTACATTAGTCGAAAATCATCCGACAACCCTTCGTTTCCATCTGCCGAAAGGTTATGTATTTGAAAAGGTGATTAATCCCGAAGCGGTCAAGACCGAATGTAAAATGGAAGAAAACGGTCTTCTGACCATAAAATTGATTTCCAAAAAATCGGATACCGTACCATTGACGATTGAATTCAAATAACCAGTATCCCCTTTTGAAACCACGGATATCACGAATGAATACGGATATACTCAAGGTCTTTACAAAAGTCTATTTTTCAAAACAGGCGAGACACCTGTTTGGGAAGATGCGGACGAGACCTGCCTGCCGTCAGGCATGGCGTCCGCGCTCCCAGAAAATGCCGAATTTTTACGTCCTAAAGTATTGTATATCATCTATCGAAAAATACAATTTTTTAGAATAAAAAAATTCAAACATCCCTAATGATAGAATATGTATAGAATACGTATTGTTATAGATGTTATTTTTCAAAAGACAATTCGTACAAATTCATGGTTATTCGTGGAACAAGTAAAAACAAATACATTTCCCTAAAAAATAAAATGGCAGAATCGCGAAGAAGAAAACTCAAGCCGCAGAATATCGAACCGAAGGCGGATATACATAATATACAAAACGCTTTTTTGGATTACATACACAACGAATGTAATCTATCGGCGAATACCTGTATGGGGTATCGACGAGACCTGGCGCATTTTTACGAATGGCTGCAAGATCGCCGAATCGTAGAATTAACAATACAGGATCTGGCAGATTACGTTAACTGGCTTTATGACCGGTCATTGGCGGCAGCAACGCTGTCACGTCATGTTGTTTCACTTCGAGTTTTTTTTCGTTATCTTCAATTGGAAGGGATATTAAAGACGAATCCCGCCGAACTTCTTGGCAGTCAAAAATTATGGGAGCGCATACCATCAGTTTTGACACCGAAGCAGGTAGACCGTCTTTTAGCGGCCCCGATTCCGGAGGAGGATATTTTTTGGATTCGGGATCGGGCCATTTTAGAGATGTTTTACGCGTCGGGAGCACGAGCGTCCGAACTGGTCAATCTCCGATTTCGTGATATTCATTTATCGGAGAAATATTGTCGTTTGACCGGAAAAGGAAATAAACAGCGCGATGTTCCGCTAGGAGCGCAGGCGGTTCTGGCGTTTGACTCCTGGGTTAAGGAGGGGCGTCCGGTCATTCTAAAACATGTAGCACAACGAAAAAAAACGATTCTGACCGAAACGACGCCACTCCCGGAGGACTGGGCTTTTATTTCACGAACGGGACGTCATATGCGTCGCGAGGCTTTATGGGAACTAATCAAGAAATACGCGTTTCGTATCGGTGCGCCCTCGTCCATTAGTCCCCATTCACTCCGGCACAGTTTCGCTACACACCTCCTGAATGGAGGGGCCGATATCCGCCAGGTTCAAGTTTTATTAGGGCATGTTTCCATTGTAACTACGGAAATATATACCCATGTCAATTTATCCAATTTAAAAGATATTCATCATAAATTTCATCCAAGAGGTTAGTTTATGTTTGACTTCCGTGCTATTATAGACGAGACCGATATCGTCAATTACGTGAAAACACTGATTTTACCTCCGTATATGTCCTATCTAAAAATAGAACCCTTTCGTTTTTCGGAACAGGTACACAATACGGCAGGACGGGAATCGCTTCGGGTTGCCTATGCGGAGGAAGGACGTTTGGAAGAAGTGCAACTATCTCCCGAAGATCACGCATTGCCAATTTTAACCAGTCTCGCCCTCGGACTCGACCCAAATACCATTGAAATTCCGAAGGACTCCGTCTGGACCTGGACTCCGGACAGATTGTCCGATATTTCCTATGACGAAAATGGTAATAAAAACGGTACACTCAATACCGCAAATACAATGAACCTCTTTTTTAATCCTAGAGATTATTCATTCGATCATGAATACAAAGGCGTTTTACAGCCGCATCAGGCCTATATCAGTGTCTCAAAACAGATCCTCTATATAGAATTATCGGTCGTTAAACGTTATATATTGGAACGAATCGGAGCGATTCTTCTGCCTGATTCTCCAATGCAACTCAAAATTTTCATGCAGATGGAAAAATGTCCAACTCTGTCCGACAAAAAAGACGATCTTTATGTAACCCTAATGGCCGACGGATATCGTTTCCAATGTGGTCGTCTGGCAGGTGAAATGATTTTCGACTCCGGAAAAGTCTTCTATGATCTGGTACGTTTTGCCAAATTGGACCAGGCCTATAAATATATAGAGGAATACATTCAGTTCGACTGGATGAATACAGCTCCCCGATTTTCAAAAGACGGAATTTTATTCGAACCAATTTCACAAAGTTAAGACTATTCCTATAAAATGTAAACTGATACAAATTAATGGTATACTTTAGGACGTTATAAATTCGGTATCCCCTGGGGGCATATTCCCTGGGAGCGCGGACGTCTCGTCCGCATCTCCAAAACAGGCGTCTCGCCTGTTTTGAAAAAAGGTATTTGAACGACCTTGAACATAATAAAGGTGAAAAATGGAAAACAAATGTAATAATAACGAAGTCCCGAATTCGGATTCCGTGGAGGACAGACAATCTGTCGGATATAAATTATGTCTTTTTATTTTAGTCATTATTGTAAATGTTCTATTGATTATAATTTCGGTTGGGAGCGTATTCCCTGGGAGCGTATTCCCTGGAGCATATTCCTGGGAGCGCGGACGTCTCGTCCGCATCTCCAAAACAGGCGTCTCGCCTGTTTTGAAAAAAGGTATTTGAACGACCTTGAACATAATAAAGGTGAAAAATGGAAAACAAATGCAATAACAACGAGGTCCCGAATTCGAATTCCGTGGAGGACAGACAATCTGTCGGATATAAATTATGTCTTTTATTTTAGTCGTTATTGTAAATGTTCTATTAATTATAATTTCGGTTGGGAGCGTATTCCCTGGGAGCGCGAACGTCTCGTCCACATCTCCCAAACAGGTGTCTCGCCTGTTTTGAAAAAAGGCATTTGAACGACCTTGAGCATAATAAAGGTAAAAAATGGAAAACAAATGTAATAATAACGAAGTCCCGAATTCGGATTCCGTGGAAGACAGACAATCTGTCGGATATAAATTATGTCTTTTTATTTTAGTCGTTATTGTAAATGTTCTATTGATTATAATTTCTGTTCTATATTATTTTCCTGTAAAGAAGAATCACAATCAGGATCAAATGCTTGACAGAACCGAGATCGACAAGACTTCCCCGGAAGAATCACCGGAAGAAGTTGAACAGTCCTCAACGGAGGAAGAACAAGCGAAGGAACAAGCAGAAGTCCGGTCAAAAAAAGATGTAAATACGGAGGCCAGTTCCGTGGCGAATGAAAATCGACAGGAGGCGCAGTTACCAAGATCGACAGACAGTTTTCCGACTGGTAACTCCGATAATGCAATGAAATGGCAAACACTCCAGGCCGATGCCCAAAAAGAGGCTGCCAATGGAAACTATGGTAAAGCGTATCAGAAGGCGGTTGAGGCCCGGCAACAGTTATCGGGACAGAAACAGACCACCCAGATTCAGGAGAAAATTGGACGAATAGATCAATTTCTCGAACGATGTACCGAACATTTAACGCCATCTTCTTCCAGTAAAAATAAAGGAAATTCCATTCGGTGATCGGCCTGATATCCGTGGTTACACCTTCCTTTTTTACCGTTCGAGTTGGAAGAAAATAATCATCTGTTCGGAAATATCACAGGCAGTTATATATCAGGCAGTTATATATCACGGGCAATCATATATCACGGGCTGTTATAATGATTTAGGGGTATTATAGCTGTTTTGCAAGCATTTACAAACAATTTTCAGTAACCATTCACGAACGATTTTGGAACCACGGATATCACGGATAAACACTGATA
>CAYUAP010000059.1:0-8784 GCA_964442735.1 uncultured Planctomycetaceae bacterium
TATCCGTGGTTTCACTTTATCCATGTGAACGGCAACGTTTTTTTGACAATCACAAAAAACTATGGTTCCGGACGTGCGTTGACAAATCCATTCATATCGGCACGGGGATTCTTCAGAAGTTCCTCTTTTCCCTTCTGGAATGCGGAGAGGAATTTTCGATAGTCTGAATTATTTTTATCTTGGAATAAAATACTATCGGGTCTGTTTTTATCGGTGGGGAGAGCGCGTCCGCCCGCCTTCTGACTCAAATGGGCGGTTAAAAACGCGCTGTTTTCCGGACGGGTCAGGTTAATCCAACCGAAACGGCCTATCCAATCGATATTGGTTGTATCATGGACCCCTGCGATATCTTTATTACCACCCAGGAGATTTTTATGGCAGGAGGCACATTTTGCGTTATAAAGAGGAAGAACATCCTCCTGCATCCAGGAAGCCATTTGTTTTCCATCACAGCGGAACCAGCAATCACGGCGTCCTGCGCTGTCCGGACGTGAATGGGCATAGGTACCGTAATAGGGAACATCGGCGTCAATCCATAAATAAATGCGTTGTAGATCCTCCTTGTTAATTTCCATTCCACAATGTTCTTTTGTAAAATAGAGTGGCAGACGGGAGGCAAAGGTTCCACTCCAATTCGGCTGATGAACACCGGTCGGAGTAAACAGAAGCCAATAAAAATGGACGAGTGGCTTTTCCAGTGCTTTAAATACGGGAAGCATTTCCCCAGTTGCCATATTGTGTTGACGATAGGAACGGCTTTTCCCCAATATATTATCATAGGAGACACTAAAGAATCGTGTTTTATCACCGGACAGGTCATAACCACCATCCGGATTTTCCCCTTCATGACAGGAGATACAGTATTTATCCAAAACCGGCTGGACCACAGAAGGATAATCGACAATACCGGCATCAAGGGTTTTATTTGTTCGTTCTGTTGGGAGTTTATTCATCCAGACGGGAAGTTGTGGAATATCCGGTTTCCGTTGTGCGGCCAGGGGGCGCCGCGCATCGACTCGTGCTGTTCCGGGAATTGTATCCCGTGGTTCATGACAACCGAGACAACTATTGGATTCGCCCGGCATGAATTGAACCGCACTTGTCATACGATGTAATTCACGTCCCTCGGCGTCCAGGGCCTGAAAATAGATTTCGCGAAGTGCTGGCGCATAAAAATTAGCTGAACCATCTTCCTCGACTCGAACGGTTCCCCAATTTCGTTTCGCGTAATAGGTACCATAGGACATAACCGGCGATTGGTCGTAGGCACGATTGACCAGTTCTTCGGTTTTACGCACCTGCTCCATAATACGAAGATATTTGACGGTTCCTCGTTTAATTGAGGGATCAAGACCATTATAGACGTTGATTAACGTGATTTTACCGACAGGATCGCCCTTTAACAACTCCATTTGCTCCGGAATACCGTAGTTCGCGGTATTCATGGAATGATTCGCTACCTGCTCCGACGTTAAATGCGGACGAAGTTTGACTATATTACTCGTATTGTCGCCACGTCGGTCGGCTATGAGTGGTGGTCGTTCACGTGCCAGGAGCGGAATGGGATAAAAACAATGTAATCGCTCGTCTTCATAGAGCAATCGTTTTTCTCCTGTATCGTTGAGCAACCATATACGATAATGGGGATTATTTGTTTGTGTCGCAAAAACGGTTGGTCCGATACTACCGAACGAACAGAGAAACAGATCGTCCGCAAGAGGATAGGGATCGCGATAGGACCATTCGAAATTGTTATCTGCAATAATGGGAAATTCCTTCGTTATCCAGCGATAGCTTTTCCCTTTTTCTCCCTCAACCCCCAGACTTCTATCGATAATACCGATGGCGCCATGGGGGAATCCATGATGGGGGGCGAAGGTGGCAACAACACGTTGTGTGCCACTATCCGGCAGAGGCCGTGCCTCCCAAAACGTACCTGGATCGCGAACCGTATTACCAAAATAGAGTTGGTAGACGGTACCGTCCGGATTCTGTGTCCATAGCGACTGTCGATAGGTCAAGTCACGGTCCACATATTCCCAACGGGTAAAGAGAACACGACCGTCCGGAAGAATCTGGGGACTCATATCGGATAATGTATTCATACTGATACATTGCATTTGAGAACCATTGGACTTCATTCGAAACAGGTTGGACGAAGGACCGGGCTGACAGACCGTATGTCCGAATCGTCTCGTTGAAACGAAAATAATATCACCATCCGGCAGTTCACAAGGACTGATATCATGGAAGGCTCCGGACGTTAAACGTTGGAGGCCCTGTCCATCGACACCGATACGCCAGATACTCCACCAGGTTTCTCCCTTCTTTCGATAGGAGAAGAAAATGGTTTTAGCGTCGAAGGAGAGATTCATATCGTAAATGGAACCTTCCGAATCAGAAAAAATTGTTCGAACAGGTTCCTTGGGCCGATTCGGATCAACCAGGCGAATTTCACAGCCGGGCTCCCGCGGTGTAGCCATCCAAATATCGTTTCCAACCGAATTCGGACGATTAAGCATACCGCGAACCAAAACAAGAAATGGAGGAACTTCCGTCAGACTTAAATTCTCGGGATAGGCTTGCGCTTTCTTGGACATCTTCCAATTTAGGTCTGACCAAGGAACGTCAATTGTTTCTTTATCACGGAATCGATACCGAAAATTACGATATTGAATATCATAATTCCAATTTCGGAAACAGAAGGAACCACGTCGAAGAACATCCTTCGGATCGTTGACTTCGGCGTCATTACAGGACGCTATTTTTTTATTATTGATATAGACATCAAACAAAGTCTCCTGAAATACAACGGCTATTCGAAACCATTGTTTGATCGGAATATCAAATGGAATAACCTGTAATCGTTTGAAATTATAACGATGGGAGCCTAGCATAATAATTTTTTGGACCGGATTGATGCCTATTTCATAGCCATTGAAATTATCGGCCCCCGAACCGCATTGGGACACTTTCAGGCAGATCCCGCTGTAACCGTCGTTTTTATTATCCGGAATATAGATTTCACCTTCTATTTCTCCACAACTTTTAATCACTTCATCTGGAATTTGCGGAACCAGTCGAGATCCGGAAAAACGACTGCTCAACAGGACTCCATCGTCATTGACAGACCAACTGCCGTCATAAATATCGAAGCCGGGAATGACCGTCTGAAGTGGTGGTGTATATGGCAAGACTGCTATCCGTTCAAGAACGGTTTCCGCCGCTCGAACTAAATTTGAGGAGAATGAACTCAAATACATCAATTCCAATAATATCAGTATTCCAATTGTCCGTAGTATTGAACGTAGTATTGAACGTATCATATATCACCATTTCCAAAATCATAAATTTTGATTATAGAGAAGTTGGACTCGTGGTTGGTAAATTCTAATTTACTGCTGGTTCATTCCTGGAATCAAAACGGACGGAGACTCCTGTTTGGATATGCGGACAAGATATCCGTATTCCCCGGAAATCTGTCAAAAGTCCCGGTCTACTCCCATTTTATGACTTTACCAACCACTTGAACCATTCTTCTATTGTACAAGAAAACATTATAACCGGAGTAAATATTCGTGTCAACATTCGGTTGGGAAGATTATCACTCTACACTGTCACAAATAGTATATTACAAACAGTATATTACAAATAGTATATTATAACTGTCTTTAGTTCCATTATTTACTGTCAAGTCGTGGATGAAGGTGAAGCCGGAATCCCGGTCTCCCGATCCTGTCGATGAAAAATTATAACCATTCACGAACGATTTTGGAACCATGAATATCACGGATAAACACAGACAGTCTGCCGTAAAATACAATATTTTACAATAACAATATTTTACAATAACAAACGAAACATTTTTATCTATGATCATAAATAAATTTATCATAAAAAAAGTTCGTTTGCCAAAAAACGATCCGTGAAAATCAGTGTTCTCCGTGGTTTTACTTTATATCCGTGAACGATTACGAAAAATTAATCCACTAAAGAACGAATATACTCTTTATCTTTATTGGTCAGATGGATATTCCCCCAGCAGGACCAGTCACCCGCTGTATTTTTGTTTTTTCCGGGATCTGTAATCAGACGCAGGGTAATATTTTTCCCGATAAAAGGCGTTAAATCACCTTCCAATGGCAACCATTGATGGTCTGGAACCGTGACTTCCGCGAGTTGATATTCTTTTCCTTCGTCAAGAACAACGGCCAGGAACAAAATACCGTCCCCGAGATCACTTCCATCGCGTTTGCCAACTTCCGCTCGAATCGTCGGAACAAATCCTTTAATTGATGGTACAGTAAATTTATATTCCAGCCATGCGCGTCCTCCTCCATTGAGATAGGGCGGATGAATAAAATAGCCCGGTTTCGTGATACCACCACACGTCAGTTCCTGCCAATAGACACTGGCACCTGTCTCTTGAAATTCACTTGTCGGTTTGGAATTATAGACCTGCATCCACGACTGTGGATCCAGAACCGTCACATTCGAATCTATTACAAATGCTGACGACGAAAATACAATATTAGTCGGCTTGTAATCATAAATCGTATTGAAGGTAATTGAAACCGTATCTTTATAGGAATCGGAAGTAATCGTTAATATCCCCTTTTCCTGTTTGGCGGCAGTGGCCGGACCAAGATCAAAAACTGCCTTCATTGTCTGTTTTCCATGAAGAACGGATGTTTCCATTTTAATCGGCTTGCCTGGAACGGTACCTGATTCGAATTTAGCATCCAGAGGATTGTTTAAATTGATGTTTGCCGTTGCTTCAATTGCGAGATAACGTTCGTTGTTCAGGCATAATTTCGTTTTTACCAGTGGAATTACTACGAAATCGATAAAAGCGCCGGGAGTCGGTTCGAACCAAAGATGATTTCCTTCTTGTGCGTCGGTCGGAATCGATATTTCGTATTTTTTGGTTGGATTCGCTTTTTCGTGAACGGTGATTTTTTCACCGGCGACAACGGAATAACGATCCGTTTCCAAAATAATGGAAGAAGACGAATCACTGTTCGCGACTTTTTCAAGACGATAACTAAACGCGTCTTTCATCGGTTCAATAAAGAGATATCCACGTGATTTTCTGATTTTTGCGGCACCGATATCTTTACCATCCACGTTAAGAGCCGTCGCTTTATTGGCGTCAATAACAAACCCCATCTCTTGATTTTCAAGAACGATAACCTCGAAGGTACCATCCTTGAGAATTCGACAGACGCCGTTTCCGGAGCCTGCTGCCAACGGTAGTCTTTGCCAGTTTTTCCGTCCGTTGAGATAGATAGCGTCCGGAGAAACGGAATAATCACCTCGTTTCCCTAGAAGGTCCATTGATTGAACCAGAATCTTTTTGTCGGCGGTACAACAGAAATATCCATTCGGGGGCAGTTCGATACTCTGGACCGACTTCGTTCCATTTTCATCCGGAACGGAGATTGGATAGGGTAGTTGTACCTTCATTGAATCCTTAAAATTAGCGTTTACAGCAACAAAAGTTCCGTCTTTATATCGAATGATATGTTGACTTCGTTTAAAGACATCGTTGGCGAGGGCACTGCTGATATCAAACTGTTTTCCGTTCGCGTCCAGATAACCAATGGATTCGACACTGGACTGTGTATATCGTGCGGCAATCGGCTGAACCATGAAATAGCCCTTCATACCGGACCAGACCCCGAAATCCATCGTCAAAAAACCCGGATGACCAAAAGCGATCGTTGCGGCGAGAAATCGATCAAGGAACATTTCTTTTTCCGCCTGGGTATTCAGTTTTCGTTTCCCCATCTGGGGGTCGTACATTCCTGGATTCCCCATTCCGAAGTTACATTCATGATCGTGCATTTTGAGCAGATCGAAATCCAATAACCAGGGATTTCCGGGAAAATAGTAATTTTGATCCTGGGCGTAATTGCCATCAGTCAGTCCACTATAGAAGCAATGGTGGGGTCCTTCGGAGTAGACGGGACCATTCCAGCTCTTTTTCTGGAGGAGCATAATTTCTCCGTAGGGATAGTAGACGGCGGCAAAGGTTCCGGCACCGGGTACACGAGCGTCATAATCAGTTCGGCTCCATGGCGTTACAGCAGTGTGAACATCGCAATAGGCGGTACTAAAGCCGAATTTTTTCTCGTTAATCGGTGACAATTTTTCGCAATATTCGACGGCGCGTGCCGGTTTCGGGGCATAACATCGCGCCCAAGCTTGCTGAAGTTGATTGTCGGACGTTCGGCTGACCATATCATAACTCCAGTAGCCATTGACCGGAGCGAAGTCGGTAAAGTTGTTATAGGGTCCGTAGGTGAATCCGAGTGTATCCTGCATAAAACGGGAATAATCAAACCAACCTTTATCTCCTCCTTTTTGCGGAGCGGGCTTCGTTCGGAAGGTAAAACTTTCTCCACTATCACGCCAACAGGTTTCGTGGTCCGTGATCACGAGTTCACGCATTCCATGACGCCATATATTACGCCAGTAGTCATAATCGGACTTCCGATTGATATTGGCACCATGGGCCCGCCATACTTTTGTCCCCGTTAGGTGTTTCCATGGAGAAATTGGGTTCGGAATATTCGGAAGAACTTCTGTAAAATTGGGACTAATTGAGATAAAGAACCGTTCGTAAACGTCATTTCTTGTCTTGTCCGTTTTGTAATTATAGATCGTTTTTCCATTTGTTTGAACGTTATTTTTATCGATCGTTCCTCCGCCGGAAATAGTACTGGCGTTACTTCGATACCAGTCAATATGGGCCATGGAGAAGAGAGACGTGTCTGTTCCGTCCAATTTAAAGAGCGCTACACAGGGTCGATTCCCTCCTCCATAACTGTAATAGGGGATTTTAAATGTTTGCGGCGACTTAACTCCCGATATGACACCAAACGAAACTTCTGGTACTTTTCCTCCCTTGGCGAAGGTATCAAGAACAATATTTTTCCCCAGAAGTTGAATATTATATTCCACGGTCGTTTCCACCGTGGCCGAAGAGAGCTTCCAGTCTGTGATTAAGGTACTCTCCTTGACCCTGGTCTGGAGATGTTCTCGTTTTTCGATCGGTTCCTGTTTGAGTTCTTTATTAATTAGGAAATTGATACCGCCATTCGTCAAGGGCTCGAACCAGGCGGAATTATTCCATTGGACTTTAATATCGGACCATGTTCCCGTTACGGGCGTGTATTGAACGATCATTTTTCCATCGGAACCCTGGTAGAGAAATTGCCAGGCATTATCCTGTTTTTTCAAACTGTTTTGCGCGTTTTTATCCAGAGTATCAGGAAGAATGGTTTCGTTACGATTAGGGAAGGGAAGTACACCTTCGCCGGTATTCTGTCCGGAAGACTGTTGGGGAAACATATCAATACCACGTTTGGGCCGTTTAGAAAATTCAAGTGGCTTGAAGACTTCTTTAAACAGAGCAAAATTATCAAAATAAATAACACGATCTTCGGTATTGGTACCATTTGTAATTTGAAAACCGGAGAAGACGGATCCCTTTTGATGGAGCAGTTTCTGCTCGTCTTCGGTAAATCGGTGATGACAGAGGTACCATTCCTTCCATTGGACATAGGCGAGGAAAACAGCTATTTCCTTGCCATCCGGCAACGTAAAGAGTGCGTGAACGGAGACACGAGGTGTAGTCGGATCGGTGGACCAGGCCCAATTATTACCATAGATCCAGCAGGACATTGCGTCGAAGTCCTCGTTTAGACGCGGAGGAACAACGGGGCGAACGGCAATAATCGGTTGTTTTTCACCATTACCGCGATAGGTTAGTTTGGCAACATATTTTCCCCAGATTTGCTGTTCGCGCGATTGTGGAAGGAAGGAAACGGTACTTTTACCAGCTTCGACCTTCCAGTCAGAGGGCGTTTCAAAATCGATTAAAGGGGGATTATCGTCGGTGGTTCGGTTGGCCCAATCAAGTTCATAGGGGCGAACTCCGACATTTTCTTCCGCTACAGAAACGAGTTGGGGAAAAACTACTATTGATAATGTCAAGAATAGCAGTTCACGTAAAATTTTTTTCATTTTGGTTTCCAATCTTGTTGTCACACAATCAAATTAAAGAATATCTTTAATTCAAAGGCTGTTTACGAATTATTAAAATCAGTCCTTTTTCAATGGGACGTTCAGAATTTGTTTGCTCCGGTTGGCCTTGTTATTAATAACTGAATTGAGGGTTTCGTCCTGGTCGGAATCCTTTTCCTGTTTTCCTGTTTATAATGTTTTTATGTTTATATGTTTTCCTGTTTATAATTGTATAATGTTGTCATCATTACTAATGAAACCAGCAGGTTCAAAACACACCTCCACTATTTTACAAGAAATAATACCAAAAGTCAACAAAAATTCAGAAATACACAATAGTAAACAGAATAATAAAAAAATCCTCCTGATATCAGGAAGAGTTTTATGGTATTTCAAGTAAAAACAGGCATATACTCAAGGTCGTTATAAAAGTCTATTTTTCAAAACAGGCGAAATACCTGTTTTGCGGAGATGTGGACGAGACGTTCGTGTTCCAGTCCTGTCTGTTTTGTGAAAAAGGTGATTAAACGTTACAATTTTTTGAAATGAAGAAAACAGGCGAGATACCTGTTTTGTGGAGATGTGGACGAAACGTTCGCGTTCCAGTCCTGTCTGTTTTGTGAAAAAGGTGATTAAACGTTACATTTTTGAAATGGAGAAAACAGGCGAGATACCTGTTTTGCGGAGATGCGGACGAGACGTTCGCGTTCCAGTCCTGTCTGTTTTGTGAAAAAGGTGATTAAACGTTACATT
>CAYUAP010000059.1:8884-30409 GCA_964442735.1 uncultured Planctomycetaceae bacterium
GGTGATTAAACGTTACATTTTTGAAATGGAGAAAACAGGCGAGATACCTGTTTTGTGGAGGATGTGGACGAGACGTTCGCGTTCCAGTTCTGTCTGTTTTGTGAAAAAGGTGATTAAACGTTGCATTTTTAAAATGGAGAAAACAGGCGAGATACCTGTTTTGTGGAGGATGTGGACGAGACGTTCGCGTTCCAGTTCTGTCTGTTTTGTGAAAAAGGTGATTAAACGTTACATTTTTAAAATAGAGAAAACAGGCGAGATACCTGTTTTGCGGAGATGCGGACGAGACGTTCGTGTTCCAGTCCTGTCTGTCAAAACAACAGATTTTATCACACCAGCCTGTAAATGGAAGGCAGTATTTTGTCTGAAATTTTGTTGGGGCTGTTCGAAATAGGCAGGATATGGTATATTGATCAAAAGAATGTTCTAAAACTTCCCGGGATACATTTTCTTGCCCGGCAATGAATGGTAAAAGGTAGTGTTTTAATGGAAAAATCTTTTTATTGAAGAATCGTTTTGGAACAGACTGGTAATAAATAAAGGTTGGAGGCCGATTATGATTGATGAACTAAAATACCCGTGTGAAGTGGTAGCAAAACATTTAAAAATAGATATTCGAGAAATATCGCACCTGGTGGATAAAGGGCTTTTAGATTGTCTAATTATTCAAGGGCAGAAGTATATTACAACGGAATCGCTTGATCGTTATTTAGACGAATGTTTAAAAAACGATCATCAGGAAGACAACCCCATTCATACCTATATCAAGGAAATAAAAGTATGGCGGGATCCGGATAAATTTTCCCTGTTGGACTATCTAACGGAAGAGTTGGTTATCATCCCATTTCTGGCACGAACGAAACCGGCTGTATTCCGTGATATTATAGACCCCCCACTGAATTGCGGTCTTTTATGGGGAAAAGAAAAAATGATGGAAGCGTTGTATAAACGTGAAGAAGAGAGTTCGACCGCCCTGCCAAATGGTGTGGCGTTACTCCATCCGGCCCATCCCATGACAAATCTTCTCGGATCAACATTTATTGTACTCGGAATAGAACCTGCCCCGATTCCGTTTGGAGGTGGTTTCAATAATAAAACGGATATTTTTTTTCTGATTTGTAGTGAAGATCGAACAATTCATTTGAATATTATGCACACCTTGGCGCATTTAATGCAAGAGAAGAATTTTTTAGACGAACTTCGGGAAGCGAAGTCCGCGGGCGAGGCCCGGATTATTATTGCGGACTACGAAGAAAAACTCAAAAAATAGGTCAAAATGAATTCATCTTTATTTAAGTTATATAAACCATTTGAACCGTCCGGCGACCAGCCACAAGCGATAGCAAGTTTAATTTCCAGTATAGAGGCGGGCCATCAACATCAGACATTATTGGGCGTAACCGGATCCGGTAAAACCTTTACCATGGCCAATGTGATCGAACATTTTCAAAGACCGACACTGGTCATGTCGCATAATAAAACATTGGCGGCCCAGCTTTATAGTGAATTCAAGGGATTTTTTCCAGAAAACTCCGTTGCCTATTTCGTCAGTTATTACGATTATTATCAGCCTGAAGCCTATATTCCGCAACGTGATATTTATATTGAAAAAGACGCCTCTATTAACGATCAGATAGATCGACTGCGATTGGCGGCAACGAGTGCCCTGGTCAGTCGGCGTGACGTTATTATTATAGCTAGTGTTAGTAGTATTTACGGTTTGGGTTCACCTGAAGATTACCGTAATTTAACGTTGACACTTCGCCGGGGAACCGAAATCGACCGGGATAAAATGCTTGCCCGACTCGTTGAAATTCAGTACGAGCGGAACGATATTGCCTTCGAACGGGGTCAATTTCGCGTTCGCGGCGATTGTGTCGATGTCTATCTCTCCTACGAAGAGTTCGCGCTCCGAATGGAATTATGGGGAGATGAAATAGAAAAGCTGTCCCTGATTAATCCCTTGACCGGCGAAACAATACAGACGGTGGATGAATATTTTATCTATCCGGCGAAGCATTTTGTTCTGCCTCCAGACCGTATTACAGCGGCGGTCGAACGAATTCAACTTGAGTTGGAAGAACGAATAAAGGTATTTCGCGATCAGGGAAAACTGCTGGAAGCACAGCGGATATCGGCACGAACACGTTATGATTTGGAGTTAATTCAGGAGATTGGTTTTTGTCCCGGAATCGAAAATTACAGTGCGGCATTAGCAGGTCGGGCTCCAGGTTCTCCTCCGGATACGCTCTATAGTTTTTTCCCGGATGATTTTTTACTCTTTATCGACGAATCACATGTAACGATTCCACAAATTCGCGCTATGTTCGCTGGAGATCAGGCCCGAAAAAAGAATTTAATCGAACACGGATTTCGACTACCAAGCGCCCAGGATAATCGTCCCTTGAAATTCGATGAATGGGAGAAGAAAATATCCCAGGTCGTTTATGTTTCGGCTACGCCAAGTAATTATGAACTGGAAAAATCACAACAGAACATATTCGAGCAGGTTATTAGGCCGACCGGTCTTCTGGACCCGGTCGTGGAAGTCGTACCGGCAGCAATCCAGATAGCCCATCTCCTGGAACAGGTTCGTGAACGGACAAAAAAAAAGGAACGTGTACTGGTAACGGCACTAACCAAACGACTGGCCGAAGATATTGCCGACTATTTTTGCAAACAGGACGTTCGGTGCCGTTGGCTTCACAGCGAATTGGACGCCTTTGAACGTGTAGAACTACTGAAGGATCTGCGGGAAGGTAATTTTGATGTTTTAGTTGGGGTCAATCTGCTTCGGGAAGGTCTGGACCTGCCGGAAGTATCGTTGGTAGCAATACTGGATGCGGATAAAGAAGGTTTTTTACGGAGTGAAACATCGTTGGTTCAGACAATCGGTCGAAGTGCGCGAAACGTGAATGCGAAGGTGATTTTATATGCGGACAAGATAACCGAATCAATGCAGAAGGCAATAGACGAAACCTGTCGGCGGCGAAAGATTCAGGAGGCGTATAATAAAGAGCATCACATAACCCCGGAGACCATACACAAAAACATAATGCGCGGAATTGAGATGGATGCGGCCGCACAGGAAAAAGTCAGCAGTGTTACAGGCAGGAAGGAAGAAGAATATGTAACACAGGAATCCATAAATCAATTGGAATCGGAGATGCTTCAAGCGGCGGACAACCTGGAATTTGAACGTGCGGCTGCATTACGTGACCAAATAGAGGAACTTCGTGCCGAATTAAACGGTACAAAAGCGCCAACACGTCCAGGTCGGCGCTCAAAAGGACGACGGTCCGGGAATAAATCCTCTTCTCGTCGTATTCCCAAACCGGAACAATAATCCAGAACAGGAGAAAATTAAGAATGAAATTATCCGATATTTATGTTTTACGATATATTCTGTCCGATATCGAAGTTAATACGTACGTCATCGTTAAAGCGGGGGAGAAGGAGTGCCTCGTTATCGATCCGGGAATGGACGCCTCTTCTTTAATCCAAAAAATTAAGCTGGAAGGATTAATACCGAAGGCCATTCTGATAACCCATGGCCATTTGGACCATATCGGTGGAATTCCTGAATTTCGCAAGGAATGGCCGAATGTTCAAATCTGCATTGGAGAAAAGGAAAAGGATAAACTGATTAATTCCACGGAAAATCTATCGGCCATGTTCGGTTTTCCCATAACGGTTGATCCTGCCAATCGAACGTTTGCCGATGGTGAAGTCTTTACGCTATGTGGTATGACCTTTAAAGTCATTCTGCTTCCCGGTCATACTACCGGTGAAGTGGTCTATCTGTTACAGGTGGACGAAGGGAATACAGCCGCTTTTGTCGGCGATGTTATTTTCCGCGAGGAGGTGGGACGAACCGATTTTCCGGGCGGTAATACCGACGATTTACTGAATGGAATTAAGGATAAAATATTTACTTTACCGGACGATACCATTCTCTATACCGGCCACGGTCCCAAAACAACCGTCGGCCACGAGAAGAAAAATAATTCATTTTTACAACATTTGATCAAGGAAGGGTAGTAATGATTCTTTATCATAATATTTATAAAAAGACCTTTTTAGGAATTTTCTTTTTATTCCTTTTGTTATTCCTGCTTAATATAACCGAAGGAAAAGAGATGGATTTAACCCGGTATAAAGATAAAAATGCCGCAGACCTCCTTTTTTTGACCGAGGGTGTTACAGGAATACCGCCGTCTGGACTTCCCGGACCAATTGCCATTCATCGCCCTAACGCATTTCCTGTCATAACAGGTATATATAAAGAAAATGTACGGCAACCTCTTGTTGTCGCTTCCCGATTGGGAAAAGGGCGAATTGTCGCGTTTGGCCATGATGGTTATTTTTCAGTCGATCTAATGAAACAAGGAGATATGGAACGATTTTTCCTGAATTGTATTCAGTGGTGCAGCCAACAGGAAAAATCGAACAATCACACTAATACAGCCAATCTGAATAAAATACGGATTGCGGTCTGGAGAAATCCTCCTTTAACGGAAATTTTAACGAAAAAAGGATATAACGCACAATCCGTTCAGGATTTTCCTGTCGATTGTGATATATTCATCGGACAGAGCGAGGCATTGAATGACACACAATATGAAATATTGATCGACAAGATCGCAAAAGGAGGTTGTGGCTATATAACAGGGAGTCTTGGTTGGGGATGGCTTCAGTTGAATCCCGGTAAAACATTGGTTCAGGATCATCATGGGAATAAAAATTTGGTTGCGGCGGGAGCAGGATTCGCCTGGGTCGACGGGTCCCTCCGTACCGATAAAGACAACCTGTTCGAGGTGAAAACTCCGATAACGCCCTGGATAAACGGCAGTCTGCTCCTCAATCGATTTAAAAACGTACTTTCGGAAAAAAGTAAAGATATCCTAACCAGTGAAGAACAGAGGACACTCTCTCCGGAAGAGAAAAAAGCAGTTGATAATCAGATATCGACAACACTTCAATTAACCTATGGTTCACTCCCGGAAAATCTGCGGAAGCGTTTGGGACAACTCAATAGTAAAGCTATAACGCAATTGGTTCCCAACGCCAAACAGCCTGTTCGCAATACGGATCTTGTGTCCCGACTCCTGATTATTCTTGAAACAGAACAGTGGCGTCAAGGCCAGTTACAGGCGGTAGACAAACCCAAAACGATAGAGGCCTTCGAGTCTGGTAATGATTTTCCCGGTCCGGTTCCCAAGGACGCTCCACGTTTAAAGAATCAGAAAATTACTATTAATCCGAAGGTTCCGGATTGGCAGAGTACCGGTTTTTACGCACCTCCCGGTCAAATGGTGACCATCGAATTTCCGGCAGATATGGACTCCAATCTGCTCAAAAAATACAAAATTCGGATCGGGGCCCATACCGACGAATTATGGCATCAGGATCAATGGAATCGATTCCCCGCGATTACAATAGCGAAACCGATAAATAATAATAAAACGACATTAGCCAATCCGTTTGGCGGTCCGGTTTATGTTGTCGTTCCCTATAATCAACAGGGCAATGCGTTTGAAGTCCGTATTTCCGGAGTCGTTGCCGCCCCCATGTTCGTTCGGGATCAGACCCGTCTGGACGACTGGAAGAAGACAATCCGCAACAATCCCGCCCCTTGGACCGAATTGCAGGGGAACAACATTATTCTAACTGTTCCATCATCCGTAGTCCGCGATCTGGACGACCCCCAGGCGCTCCTGGAAACCTGGGACAAGGCCCTTGATATTATCGCCGAATTCTGCTCCGCTCCGAAGAACAGGGTTCGCCCGGAACGAATGTGTCCCGACCGTCAAATTTCGGCCGGATATATGCACTCCGGATATCCGGTCATGACCCATCTGGACGTTGTTCGCGATTATGTTGATCGTGAAAAAATGCTAACCAAAGGTAATTGGGGCTTCTTCCATGAATTAGGGCATAATCATCAATCCGCCCATTGGACCTTCGATGGTACAACAGAAGTTACGGTCAATTATTTTACACTCTATGTCTACGATAAACTGTGCGGTATTCCAGTGTCTAAATCCCGAGACAATGTATCTCCAGAAACAAGACGCCGTTTATTGGATAATTATATCAAGAATGGCCGCCGTTTCGAAGACTGGAAGAGCGATCCATTTTTAGCCCTGAATATGGCGGTTCAGTTACAGGAAGCCTTCGGTTGGGATCCCTTTATAAAAACTATTGCCGAATATCGAACCGCCAAAAATGACGAACTTCCCAAAAACGACGACGAAAAGCGAAATCAGTGGCTGGTTCGCCTCTCGAAGAACATCGGTCGTAATCTGGGCCCATTTTTTGAATATTGGGGAGTACCAACCTCCCAGGCGGCCCGCGATTCCATAAAAAATCTCCCCACCTGGATGCCGAAAGAATAGTTCGTCCTATAAAACCAGGGAATTCAAATTCAAGCGGTTGTCCCCTGGCATAATTATTTTGCGGTTTCCCATTTCATGGAATAGATATCTGCTTCCCGCATAATAAATCGGAGCAGAATGGTTTTTCCTTCCCATTTTGACATATCGGTATTTCCCTTCCAGGAGACCCGGCGGTCCAAACTGTCGCCGTAGATCAAATCGCAATCGTCGGCAGAAAAATTGGGAAGAGGTTTCCCGTCCGGGGTACAAACCTCGACACGAATAGATCCGGCGGCGGAAGTCGCCGCATTGATCGATAACTCTTTTCCGATAAACTGAATCGGTTTTGTCGTAACACAACCCTCTTTAGACTTCGCATGCAATGACGAAAAACCGTCAATTCGAAGAGCGTATCGACGTAATCGGGATTCACCTCCCGTCTGATAGGATTCGACCGAGTATATCGATAATTCACGTGGTGAATCATCATCAACCGAATTGGTTTCAACAACACTCCAGGCTAGATAATTATCACCGTAACACCAGTTATGGCGCATTCGCAAACCAGGACGTACAAAAACATCGTTACTCTCCCTGAAATTCAATCCATCGCGACTACTGATAAATACGGAATCCGTAACCGTCGTTCCAAGTCGCTGATTGACTTTAATCCGATTTTGACGGGCTTCCCATTCGGGTAGAAGTTTCGTCGATTCCGTAATACCATGGTCCACATATCGGGCTGGAAAACCAATGTATAAATGCGGTGCCCGATAATAGGGCATAATCTGATTCGTATAGAATTGCGCGTCGAATCGCGGCCCTTCCCCTTCATGAAATTTTATTTCGCCCTGCTCCTTCCAATGAATAAAATCGTCGGAAACCGCCTTGAGAACGATTCTCGTCCCGGTCTTTTCATTAACGACATTTCTAAAATGACGGTAATAGAGAACATAACATCCTTCTTGTTCCGACCAGAAGGCAACGTTCTGTGTGTCAAAGGGAGCATTTGTAAATACCGGCGTCTGCTGGAAAAGAGTCCAATGAACGGCATCCGGTGATTTCCATGCGTAAAGACCGTTTTTACTGCCGTCGGCCGAATAGCCAAATCCAACGGCTTTGTATTTTGCGTCCTTCGGTGTCCCCGGCTTTTTATCCCAAAATGGATTAAAATCGTGACTCGATATTCCTTCCCCAACCCGGTCCATAATGATATTGTTCTCTTTAGACCCCTTAAAATCACAAAAACCAAGTTTCGGACGGACCCAATGGATTCCGTCATTGCTCTCCGCATAACCTATGGTCAACGGAAGCGATGGAAATTGCCCCCAGGCATGATAGTACATTCGATATTTTACATTATCGTAAAATACAGTGAAATAGTTCTGTGCATCTCCTTCCCACGGCTGGTCAAAAATCAGGGAAAGTTCCTTGCGCTCCGGCTGATGCACTTGAAGTTCGACATGATCCATTGCGGCAACAAGATAATCGTCAATAAACAATTCACGGCGGCTCCCAACATTAATAACATTATCAGTACTAACAACATTATTTGTATTGGCAACATTATCAACCGCAAAAATAGTGGCGGTCATCAAGGAAAACAGAGTAAAGAATACAACTTGAAAACGTATCATATGACAAACTCCTTGTCTTGGTTTGATATTATTTTCGTTACACGAAAATAACTGTTAATCACCTATAGATATTCGTCTGTCTACAGACGTTAGTCACCTGTTTACAGACGTTAATCACCTGCTTACAGACGTTAATCACAAGGCAATTTATTGACATACGCCAGGATAGTAATAAAAAATGATTTTATTTCCAAAAACGTAATCATTCACGAACGATTTTGGAACCACGGATACCACGGATACCACGGATAAACAGAGATAGTCTGCCGTAAAATACAATATTTTACAATAACAATATTTTACAATAACAAACGAAACATTTTTATCTATGATCATAAATAATTTTATCATAAAAAGTTTGTTTGCCAAAAAACTATCCGTGAAAATCAGTGTTATCCGTGGTTTTACTTTATATCTGTGGTTTCACTTTGTATCTGTGGTTTCACTTTATATCTGTGAACGGTTACCCAAAAACATTTAAATTTCAAAAACATTTAATGATAAACAGTATCATATGCTCAAGGTCGTTATAAAAGTCTATTTTTCAAAACAGGCGAGACACCTGTTTTGGAGTATGCGGACGAGACCTGCCTGCCGTCAGGCATGGCGTCCGCGCTCCCGGAAAATGCCGAATTTATAACGTCATTCAGTATATCTCCCGTCCTCTCAATTTATTATAAAGGTGTAATGGTCCTTTCTTTTAACTTTTACATCAGGAAAACTGGAAGATTTTCCTATTTATTTAAAAGGAAGAGTATAACATACCCTGACGTGTATTTCTTCGTATTAAGGCGGCTTCAATTAATTGACGCGCAATATGTTTTTCGGCAGTCCAGGCAGGAGCTAGCAGAAATTCGGGGCTCATATCGCCGGAAAGACGATCAATAACAGTAGTCTCCGGTAATCGCTCAAGGCAGTCAACAACCCACTCGGCGTAATCTTCACAGGAAGGAAGCTCTATTTCTCCTTTTTCCCATTTATCGGCGAGAACTGTATTACGAACGACGTAAAGATGATGTATCTTTATGGAGTTGGGACACCACCGTCCGACTTTTGTCGATGTTTGAATCATATCTTCCCGACTTTCACCGGGGAGACCAAGTATTAAATGAATCCCGAATCGAATATTATGATCGCGCAATCGTGCAACCGCATCTTCACAAACGGCAAAATTATGTCCCCGATTCAGAAATTGCAGTGATTCATCCTTCGAGGACTGTACACCTAGTTCCAGGGAAATCCAACTCTTCCTGCCAAGTTTGGCCAGGAGGTCAAGAACAGGATTCGATACCACATCCGGACGTGTTCCAATTGCCAGTCCAACGATTGCCGGATGTTTCAGGGCCCTGCTATAGACCTCCTCCAGATATTCCAGTGGCGCATAGGTATTGGTCGAGGGCTGGAAATAGGCAATAAAATGATGAACATTATGATGGCGCCGCAACTGCTTGATCCCCTCCTCAATCTGAAGTTCAATGGAATCGATCCCAAGTCGACGTCCGGGACTGTAACTATGGGTATTGCAAAAAATACAACCATGATGACCAACAGTTCCATCTACATTGGGACAGGAAAAATGGGCGTCAATACTGATCTTCCAGACCGGCTCGCCAAATTCATGACGAAAATACATTCCCAGGGGATAAAATCGATGCCCCGCCCTAAACCATTCCGGACTCGACGAAACCAATTGATCTTCCATAATATCCTCGTATGGATCTCTATTCCTCAATAACGGAATTCCGAAGTATTCCGATCCCTTCGATTTCGACTTCAATAGAATCGCCCGATTTTAAATAGACAGGAGGTTCTCTTCGATCTCCAATACCGCCGGGAGTTCCGGTAAAAATCAGATCCCCGGGCAGAAGAGTCATTACCTGTGAAATATAGGCAATCAATTCTTCAACAGGAAAAATGAAATTCTTCGTATTGGATGACTGCATAACCCGACCGTTCAGTCGCGATTCTATATGAAGTTTATTCGGATTCGCTATTTCATCTTTAAGAACCAGTTCCGGCCCAATGGGAGCAAACGAATCAAACGATTTTCCGAGAAACCATTGTCCGGCTGGTTTGTTCTTCTGCCAGTCACGACAGGAAACATCGTTACCGCAGGTATATCCACCCACATAATCCATGGCAGTCTCTCGTGAAATATGTTTTCCCTTTTTGCCAATAACAATCACCAGTTCCGCTTCATAATCAATGCGATAACTGACCCTGGGAACCATAATATCACCCAAATGCGCGTTCAATGTCGTCGGTATTTTATTGAAAAAAACCGGTTCTTTTGGAATGGGATCCTTAAACTCCTCTGCATGATCCGCATAGTTCAGACCAACACACAAGAGCTTCGAAGGATTTAAAACAGGAGGCAAAAATTGGAGTTCTTTTAAATTCAATGGAGTCCCATACGTGCCATTCACCAAACATTTCAGATCCGATAAACGATCTTCCGACATGGAAAAAATCTCTACCGAAGAAACCGGAAACGCCGGCAACGTCTCGGCAATATCCAACCAGGCCTGTAACGACTCGTTCCAAACAGCTAGGGATGGTAATCCCTTTTTCATAAATTGTATAAAACGCATTGTATTAACTCCATTGCCATTTTTATTTTATTCTTCACAGTACTATTTCTTCACGGTACTATTTCTTCACGGTACTATTTCTTCACAGTACTATTTCTTCACAGTACTATTTCTTCACTGTACTATTCTTCACTGTCGGTATCGTCGGACTCGACTTTTTTAGCTTCTTCCGCGGCGGCACGATTTTGTGCCTTTTTCTGGGTGGAACGCTCTGTGGAAAGGACCTGACGCAGAAGAGCCGAAATATCCTCAAACGGCTTGACGTTGGGAGAACCGTTTGCAAACTGCATAATGGAACGATGTGTCTTCTCCGTTAAGGAAACCAGCATGGAACAGACCGTAGCGAAGTCGGGTTCGTTAATGACAATTCCCCGTTTTCCATAAATATCAGGTTTACGGGAAAACGTCTGACTTGCAACCGCTAAAAAGGCAACCGCCGTATCAATCTGATGCAATGTCAGTAAACGACGTACAAATTCCTGACGCGGATCTTCCCGATCATCCATTCGATTGGCCGTTAAAAGATGCAAACCAGGCTTGAGAGGCTCGACATCAATAACATTTCCACCATAAATAACCCCGCCACTAAATCGGTCAACACAGAGATAGTTTCCACCGGCATAACATCCCGTCTCCAATTCGCGAACCGCATGTTCTATCGCCTCTTCTGCTGTACGACAGGAGAGTAATTCCTTGCATAACAAACCCCGCGATCGCGGATCAAACGGCGCTGAACGTTTATTACAATTTATAACCGCCGCAAACATCCCATGCTGATTCACACCAGCCCACGTTCCGTTCGTCCTTCGGTCTATTCCAAAAACAACCCGTGGACGGCCCGATTGTATTCTGGGAGCATAAAAAGTTCGATTCGGATTTT
Source organism: uncultured Planctomycetaceae bacterium (assembly GCA_964442735.1). Lineage (GTDB taxonomy): Bacteria > Planctomycetota > Planctomycetia > Pirellulales > Thermoguttaceae > JAUNBG01. The sequence continues at coordinate 20,370 of CAYUAP010000059.1, forward strand.
CTTCCCGATTGACCGCTATTAATATCGGTGAATCTGAAATCGACTTGTACTGAATGGCTAATATTCCCATTTTTCTACTTTCTTTTATTGAGGACTTTCATCCGAATAAAGACAAAGATCTCTCCTTGACTCAAATTGACATTACTTCATACTAATATCATGACAAAAGATTCAAAAAGAACCACCCCCATTAAGGGGGGGCTTTACCTTTTTTTATTAAAAAATGATAATAAATTAGCAATCTAAACGATTTTTGTCCTTTTCTATCATTTTAACAGCAGTTTTTCTACCGAAAATCCAAAATAAAGCAGGACGTGTGAAGAATTCCATCAGGGTCGAGGTAATCAGACCACCAACAATAACAGTAGCAATCGGATATAAAATTTCGCGACCGGGAATATTGGGGGAAAGCGTAATGGGAAGCAGTCCCAGAATTGCGGTTAATGAAGTCATCAAAACAGGCGCAACTCTGTCTTTTCCTGCCTTTATCAGCATTTCTTTATTAAAGGAAGCTCCTTCATAACGCACTAAATGAAAATAATGATCGATAATCAAAATTCCATTTCGGGACGCAATTCCACATAACGAGATCATTCCGACTAAATTAGGAATGGAACGCGCCTGTCCTGTCACAACAATCGCCGCAACAGCTCCGACAAGTGCCAGCGGCAACGCTGAAACAATCTGTAAAGTCATATTCAATGACCCAAACATTCGGTACAGAACCAAAATAATACCGATCAGGGAAACAATCGATAGTAAAAACAAGCGTTGTGACGATTCTTGTTCGCTCTGAAACAGACCTGTTATTTCAAGATAGACCCCCCCACTGGTTAATTCTGCCATATGGGGAGCGAGAACGCGATCAATGTCATTTTTAACATCGACGGCCCCTCGCGTCTGTGGATTCATCTGAATGGTGAACTGCGGTTGGCCCGACTCGTGCTCGATTCGACTCGGCCCCGACGCATTTCGGTCGATTTTGGCGACTTCAGTCAAGGGAATTAAAAGACCCATCGGTGTTTGAATCTGCATTTGTGATAATACATCAAGGTTTTCCCGATAGGCATCCGAAGCTCGCAGTAAAACATCTATCGTTCGTTTACCTTCCAGTATTTGTGTTGGAACCGTTCCCCGCATGGCTGTCTCTATGGTGGAATTAATCACTTCCGGCGTTAGGCCATACGTGGCCAACGCATCCCGATCCAAATTGAATCGGACCTGCGGTATGTCCTTCTGTACCGGATCGATTCGCGGATTACCTATGTCTGGAATAGTGGAAATCAGTTTATGAACCTGGACGGCACGCCGCCGCAGTAAAAGAGGATCGTCCCCACGTATTTTTATCGCTATTTTGGAACGCGTTCCTGTTCGTAAATGGGCAATTAAATGCTGTAACGGCTGGTCGTAAAATGCGGTTACACCCGGTATCTTGTCCGGCGCAATAACCTGTTCGATATCCTTGAATATTTCAGCAATACTTCGACCTGATTTCAGATCGAGTGTACATAACATCTCCGACATATTGACCGGAACCGCATGTTCGTCCAGTTCGGGACGCCCCGTTTTGCGTACTACGGACTTGACCCCTGTAATATCAAGAAGTTCTTCCGATATTCGTGTCGCAAATTCATCGCTCGTCTTGAGTGAAGTTCCAGGCGGAAGCATAATATTGACTTGGGGAGCTCCTTCGTTAAACGGAGGTATAAAATCGCGCTCCCGGGTAAAAAAAAGAATTCCTGCTATAACCAAAATAATAAACGAACAGAATAATACTGTCTTCGGAAATGCAAGACTCAAACGAATGGCCTGCTCCGCACTCCATTGCGAGAATTTGAGTACGATTCCCTCCCGATCCCTATGCCGCTCCGCTTTGCGCGGAAGAATCAGATAGGAGACAACCGGCGTTACTGTCAACGAGACCACTAATGACGCGAAGAGAGAAACAATATATGCTATCCCCATCGGCGCAAACATTTTTCCCTCCATTCCCTGAAGAAAAAAAACTGGAAGAAAAACAAGGACGACTATCATTGTTCCGTACACAACGGAATTACGTATTTCCCGACTGGCGTTATAGGTTATCTGAAGTGCATTTTCACGCTGATCCGGAGGACGACGATAATTTTCACGCAGACGACGATATATGTTTTCCACATCGACTATGGCATCGTCTACAAGTTCTCCCACCGCAACGGCCAAACCTCCCAGTGTCATTGTATTGATCGAAAGTCCAAACCTGGCAAATATTATACATGTCGTTACAATGGAGATTGGAATCGCCAACATGGTAATAAACGTTATGCGTAAATTCATCAGAAACAAAAAGAGTACGACAAGAATCAATATCGCCCCAAGATAAAGCGCTTCCTCGACGTTGGCTATCGCTAAATTTATAAACGTCTCCTGCTGATAAAGCGGAACAATTCGAACGTTCGGATGCTTTATATTTATAGTTTTCTGTATTTCAGAAGTAATCTTTAAAATACGTTGGGATAATTCGCGCGTATCCTGACCCACCTGTTTTTCAACGATCAGAACGACCGAGGGACGACCAATTTTCGTACCGTCCGGATTCTTGATATAGACACCGCTTGTTCCCACTTTTACAGCAGGCGCTTCGACTATCTGCGCCACTTGATGAAGTTGAATCGGCGGATCGTAATCCGCCTTAACCACCAGGGAATTCAATTGCCGAAAATCGTCAATACGACCGATCGATCGAACAAGTAGTTCATTAGGTCCTTGATTCGTCAGAAAACCACCGGTCACATTACGATTACTCCCCTTTAACGCTTCTTCGATCTCTTGAAAGGTAATATGATATTTCGCCATCTCGTCAATATCGGCCAAAACTTGATACTGTTTGTAATCACCACCGATAACCAGGACTTCGGAAACACCACCCGCCCCTAATATGCGTTTACGAACGACCCAATCGGCTATCGTCCTTAATTCCATTGGTGACATTTCATTTTTTTCATCCCACAAGGTCAAATACATCATTTGCCCCATCATGGAGGCCATGGGGGCCATCCGGGGCGTTATACCCGAAGGAAGTCGATCAATTGCCATTTGTAATCGTTCGTCAACGATCTGTCGACATCGAATAATTTCCATTCCCCAATTGAATTCAATAGTTATTAGGGCGAGTCCGGCAGTAGAACTGCTCCGAATTGCGGTTACACCCGTTGCTCCGTTTAGATAGGTCTCAATGGGAGCCGTAACGATCGTCTCAATTTCTTCCGGTGCCATTCCCTTGCATTCCGTCATAACAACGACACGTGGACGACTCAAGTCGGGAAGAACATCCACGGGAAGCTGTGTGATCATGTATCCACCGATTACAGTCAATATCACCGCAAATACCAGGATGATAAAGCGATTGTTCAGTGAAAATCGTATTATTGCATTAAACATTATTTATGTCCTTCTCCCTATCATTTATCAGTGTACATGATCTCCATGCTGAATTCCACCGCCTCCAGCCGTTTTCTGACTGGAAGCGGTTAATGCGGCCAAAAGAAAACCGGCCCCCTTCGATGCCACTTTTGCACCAGGAGACAGGGAACCGTCATTGGCAATAGCGACAATGTCTTTTGTTTTATAAAGGACATGAACAGGTACCTTCCGCCAGATTTTTCTGCCATCTTCCGTACCTGCCCATTCAAAAACGGTCATTTCATCAATATCCTGGGCAACAGCGTCAATCGGTAAAACAATACAGTCGGGAAGCTTTTCGTACTCCACCTGAAGTTCACAACGCTGATCCGGTCGAAAATGCCATTGTATGTATTGCCGCTCGTCGTTGGCGTTCCGGGAAATACTTCGACTGTCATAAAGTTCAAATTTATTCTGCAGATCAACATAACAATAAAGAACACCGTTTTTCGAATCAATCCGATTGTCCACAGACCGCAGGTGCAGATCACCAATGATTTCCCGGTCACCATTCCCGCCGAAAACGGCACTGACCCTTCCCTTCTCCGAACGAGCCTTGATGATTTTATTTCCATTGACGGCAAATACCTTCCCCTGAATCACCAACTGCCGAAGATCGGATAACTGACAAAGGGCATCGCCCACAACAATATTCTGACCAACGGTAACGTCAAGTTTATCCAGAGTCAATATATTTTTCGAATTCATCTGCGGAACAACGATATTTCCATCATCAGAAATATCAGGCGTATAAACCGTTATGCTTTTTATCAATTCACGTTTCTTCTCCAGTGATTCTATAATGCGTTCCGCCGGCAGCCCCAGAAGTTCAAGAGTTCGTTTCCGATTGGCAATATCCACGGTCAGACGTTCTTTTTCAAAAAGGAGTTCACGTTTCTTCTGGGGGGCAATTCCCGATTCCAAAATACTTAATCGGGTAATTTCGGATTCGTTAATCTCCCGTGCCTTTAACAGGGCTATATAATCGTTTTGCGATTGAATCATATCCTGCCGATTTAAAAGGATATCGAATAATGGAGCCCCCGATGCAACGGCAACTCCTGTTTCATGATATATTTTTGTAATGACGCCGGATAATGGAGCCGGTATATTGATCGTCGAATGTCCCAACCGCTCCGTTACTATCGCGGGCAGAATAATCGATTTGTAATAATCCACTACCTCTACGGACACTATACTCGAATCGTCAAGTCCAAGATTCCTGGCCGCCGTTGGACTAATGGCAATCTCCTTAATCGAATCCATAGACAATTTCGCTTCCCCTTTATGGAGATCTTCGCCTCCCCCTTCATGATGATGTCCGTCTTCACCTTTATGGAGATCTTCGCCTCCCTCGTGATCTCCGCCTTCCTCGTGATCTCCGCCTTCCCCTTCATGATGATGTCCGTCTTCCCCTTTATGGAGATCGCCGTCTTCCTCGTGATCGCCGTCGACATTCATCGGTAAATAATGTTCTGCAAACGATTGTAAATATACAACACCAGCCACATTATGAATTGTACTCCGGGTAACAGGAACTGTCCAACCAAGAATGTAGACCATTCCTAAAACAAATACAATTATGAAAACAATGGAAATAGTTCGGATAAAACCTTTTAATATAAATGATCGCATTTTTCTTCTATTCTCTATTCAAGTATTCTCTATTCAAGTATTCTCTATTCGAGTATTCTCTATTCGAGTGAAATTTTGTAATGAAAATTCATAAAAGAAGCCTGAAACCTTCATCATGACAAAATCCAAACATTTTCAAATGAAATCCGTATCCAAAAAGACAACACACAATCATGCTTGGGGATTGTTTTTCGTATCGTTCTGTAATATGGGAACAAACCATTTGATATTTGTTCAAACTACCGTCAATAAATAATCAAGAAACCTTGTAAAACGGAATATAACTCCCCAAACAGGACAGTATTCCCAAAAAACAAGATTGTCTACAAGTACATTGAAAGGTCAAAAATGAAAGTTCAGGACTTCCTTTTTGACATTAATTACGAAAATGTTCCAAAAAAAGATGCAGACGAATTCCGGAAGTCGATAAAATAATCTTCGTATTTTCAAAAGAAAAATTATTGGAAACACTAAAAAATTCGTTCTCCGGCAATACAAATAAATTTAACAGAAACTGGACGAAAATTTTGACAAAACCGATATCGAAGGAAGCTTTTTTGACAGGTACAGCATATTCCAGACAATAATGACATAATTCATGTTCATGCTGACTATGACCATTGTCCATTTCATGATAATGCAAGGTTGACAATTCATCTAAACAACCATGGTTAAAATGACAAAAGAAATCGAAACAACGATCTATAACAACTCTATTTTGAATTTCAGGGGCAGAAGGACTTTCTATTGTCGGTATCATTTCTGAACAGCAATGTCCATGCGCTCCCATTAAAGAGTGCAGAACAATCGCAATAATCATCAGATATTTAGTAGCCCAAAACAACATAAAATCATTCCGATATAATTTGTTACATAAATCAATTTCTTTACAATGTCTTTTAAGACCTCCCACCTATTACTTTTATATCCGGATATGATAATATGTCAAGAGGTAACGAAAAAGGCTCGGTATAATCCTGTATGACCCCCGGTAACTGTTCATGGATATAAAGTGAACCCCCGGATAGCACTGATTTTCACGGATAGTTTTTTGGCAAACATACTTTTTTATCATAAAAAATATTTTATGATATACTCAAGGTCGTTATAAAAATCTATTTTTCCAAACAGGGAGACGCCTGTTTTGGAGGATGCGGACGAGACCTGCCTGCCGTCAGGCATGGCGTCCGTGCTCCCGGGAAAAGCCAAATTTATAACGTCGTACAGTATAGATAAAAATGTTTCGTTTGTTATTGTAAAATATTGTCTTTTACCACAGACTATCTCTCTTTATCCGTGATATCCGTGGTTCCAAAATCGTTCGTGAATGGTTACAAATTCAGAAACGAATTAATTCCGTATAAAATATTGGTAAAGTAACAAACTGCGACAATTATTTCCCCCGGATAATTATTTCCCCTGTATTAAGGCTGAATGGATAATGACTTTAATTTCATAATCATATCGGCAACGGCCCGACGTTTTTCATAAATGGGTTTCGGTACCTTGGTAAAATTGGTCAAGGTAGTCGTAATCGTTGAAAAATCGAATATTTGAGTTAATTGTTCCTTTTGTTGTCGAGTCATTTTCTTCTCGCATTTCTTCGCGAGTTCGGATAGAATTACGAGAAGTTCATAATCCTCGACACCTTCGCGAATTGTTTCCCAACGAATACTGCTGTTCGGCTCGTCCAGAATGAATTCACCATTATTCAAACCCGGTTCCGCCGCACGAAGTGGAGGATAGATAAAACGTCCGTCACCATTCCCCCAGAAATTTTTTGTTCCTTTAGCCATGGAACCGCTGGAGACATAGCCCATCGGATCCAAATAGGGATTTTGGCATTTATCCGGAAACGCGGTCGGACTGGTCCACCAGGTACTGGTCCAAACAAGCGTTCCTGTTATTCCTCGTTCGAAACTCTGCCAGTGCCAGATTCGAAGTTCGGTTCCGGCATGGTCGATAAAGAGAGTACAATAGGGCGCCTTCGGACCACAACATACGTACCACCAGAATTTCTCGCCCAGGTCCATTCGCTTCTTCGACATTTCCGGCATAAAGTTATAACTGACCGGACACCAGATATTAAGCTGTGCATTCTTCTGGTCGAGTACATCGCAAATTTTCTGATTCGGTTCCTCGGTCAACATCCGATTAATACCGGGCGCATATTTTTTCAGACGGGCAAAACCATTGGCAACAAATTCGTAATCCTTCGGTTCCGGTTCGTCGAACCAGTAGCAATAGGCAGCATCAAGCAGCCCGACCTCCTTTAAATGATCCTGTAGTTTTTTGATATAATCGGCAAACATTGCCTGATATTCGGGCGTATTATCGGTGTATTTCTCAATTTTTCCAGCCGATTTTCCTTCGTAGGTCCCGCCCCCCATACCTGCAACCTGAAGGCGATAATTGGTAAAATGATATTTATCGAAGACACGACGCATTTCTTTATCGAATCGGGTAAAGTCCAGTTCGGCCGATGGTGGATTGGTATCCGGACGCCATTTAACACGATACCCGTCGAACGGTGCAGGCCTGTATGGACTGATTCGATGTTCCCCGAAACATTTCAGATATAATTCGAAAACGGTACGACGCTGTTCGTCCGTTTTGCAATTGTGATATTTATAAATATAATCCTCGGAAATACCATAGGCAGTCGATAATGTATTTTTCTCCGGCAGGGTAATATCCCAAACGGTTAATGTCCAGGGTACAATGACCTTCATGACTCCACTTCCATCTTCCAAAAAGACCTTGCCATGATAGGATCCACTCTTCACGGAAGAATCGACATGGACGGTTATCCAGAGCGGCAAACTGTTTCCCGGTGCCACCTTAATCGGCGCCCCCAACCCATCGGCTCCTTTTTTTAATGGAACCAGTGCGTCCGGCCAATAGGCACTTATACTGGTTTTATCGGTCGGATGCTCGACGAAATGATAATAGGCATATCGAATTTGTATTTTGGACGCATCTATTTTATTGCCGCTTGCGTCAACAAGATCAGAAACATGCGCCTTTATATCGGACAATCCGGAGGTAGCCTTGTCGTCCGGACGAAGAACGATCTGAAACGATTCATAATCATTTTTCGCCGATTCGATTTTTATCGGTTCCGGCGGTAAAAAAGTCGGATTTTGAACATTGCGAATGACTTTATATTCCGGTTCACACCAGGAAATTGAGAGATTGTTTTCGGTTGTTCCGGTCATGCCCTGAATCTGTCGTGTAAAGCACTGGACCAGTGCCTCCGGTATGGAGAATATCCAGGTATAGGTCTTCTCGAATTCGTTTCGAACAATATATTTTTTTCCACCTTTAAAAGAAAAGGTCTGCTGAAGATATTTAATCGAATCGGCAGGTATTTCAACCGGATGAACAACCGCTTCCTGTTTAACTATTTGATCTTCTGGTAACAAATTAGCGTCTGTGGAGGCAATTGTAACAGATGGCTTCCATGAAAGACTTTTTGTTTTGTCCGTATTACGTACTCCATAAATAAAAAGACCGCCCGAAGTCAGGAAAAAAGGACCGGTCTCCACATTCTTCTGTTTTGATTCATTGTTGTCAATATCGGCAAATACAGTTTTTCCATTTCCTGCATAATCCGCACAATCCGTTGTTAAATCGACCTTCATGGAACCAACCTGAAAACTGCCATATTTTCCATCGATGTCTTCAGAACGAAAACGAATCCAGAGATCCGCAATACCATTCTTCCGGCCAAAATCCTCCGGATTGAGTCTTCCTGTTATAGAACCACTCTGTTCCACAGAACCCAGCTTCTTCCAGTTCTCGCCATCAACACCAGCTTCCAAAATACAACGTCCACTGGTGTAATAGCCAACGTTAATAGAAATTTCACCGCCTGTAAAATGGATCCGCTCCGGTTTACCAATCGTATTATTTTCGTCCAGACAGATCGGCTGTAACTGGAAACGATAGACAACATTATTTGTACCACCTACTCCCCAACGGTTAGTATTAAACGAACAGGTTGTCGAAAATAACGGTCGTGAAAAATTACCGTGTGCCTCGTTGCCAAACCCCAAAAAACAATATCGATTCGGCTGAACAATTTCATCTTCCCCTAATGGCAAATAATAATTGGAATGACCCGCTTTATTTTTAATAATGGAGTAAATGGGAATAACCGGCGTTATCTGCGGATCTGCAAAAAGAAATGTTCCATTTGCCTCCCAGTTCGACAGTCGAAGGCAGGTATGATAGATTCCAGATTGGGTATCCGGAACAAAACTAATCGTATCATATTCTTTAGTCGGCTTCTGTGCCGCCGTTATTCCGCTACAATCGCGATTCTGAAATGACAATCCAATCGGGAGACATCCTTTAGCATCCTCGTTCTTCGCGGCTATTTTGGTTTTAAAATGATAAAGAGTTCGTGACTTCAAGTCAATCGTACCACTTCGCCATCCACCGTTGACACCGTTCGCTACCAGCTCGAATACATTACCCTTTTGAGAACCTTTTATTGCATTTTCCAATTTCCATTGACCATAATCCGCTACTGGAACACCCTCCCGATAATAGTACGATGGAAATAATTCGGTATCGGCACTATATCCAACAGTAGATAGAATGACCAATAACAGTAATAGAAATACAGATCGATATTTTCGATAGCACATATATCCTCCTTTATTTGCGTGAAACCTTTTGATGACTCTATAATCCCTCGGAAAACTCGTCAAGATTTTTACAGTGAAGCGCTAACCTGAAGAGAACTTCAATAATCTCAAGATTCGTTTGACTTCTAATTTTCTTCAAAATCTCTTCCGGAACCATCTGAAAACGATTCTCTAAAATGTCTACAATCCCTTCTCGTTTCCCCTCAATTATCCCTTCGATTTTCCCTTCGATTTTCCCCTCGATTTTCCCCTCCCGTTTCCCCTCGATTTTCCCTTTTCCTGTATACTTTTTTTTCATTTTATCAAATA
>CAYUAP010000060.1:0-30244 GCA_964442735.1 uncultured Planctomycetaceae bacterium
ACCTATTCTATCGTTGAATTTAAGTTAATGCGTATGGACGAGACGTCCGCGTTCCCCGGATATACCGCATTTATAACGTCATACAGTATATCCTTAACGATGGGGCCTTTTATTAATATAATATAATAAATAAAGAAATTTTTACTTTTGAGTAAAAGTAAAGGTGGAATGACTCTAACTTTTGTCATGTGTTATTCGTTTTCTATTATTGAAATAACAGTGTTTTATATTCTATAATTTGTGCAGTTATGGAAAACTAATTATATATTAATCAATTCTGACTTGACGTAGATTCTCATTGTTGTAGAATATAAATACATCTTGGAAAAACGTGTCAGTCATCCTTATCCATAAACAAAAGCATCTAAAGGGGGTACATACAATGACAATTGAAAATGTAATTGAGAGACAACTGTCAATTTCCTTGGGAGAAGCACCTATAATAAATGGACTACCAAGGTATTCGATCTACTCAATATGTAATTTAAGGGGGGGTTGTGGGAAGACAACTCTTGCTTTTAACTTGTCTTTCCTTGCTAACGAGTTATTATCAGTGGACCTCTGTCCACAAGGTAATCTTTCATTCTTTTATGATAAAGAATACTTTAAGAGAAATCAGGCGACTATTTACGATTTGATTTTATCTCATCTGATTCCTGGAAGTGGAAGTGGCACAAACAATGGAATTAATGTAGGGGCCACAAATGAATATTTTAAAAACAATCGTTGTTTTTATCTGCCGTCGTCCGCAGATTTATATCTTCTTCCTTCTTTACTCAATTCAGCCATAAATATGGCTAGCCAGTTGTCAGCGGCGCAAAAATCAAAAGGAATAAAGGATATCTGTTGTTCCTTGAAAACTGAAATTGAAAAGGAAATGAAAACGGCTAACGTTTCACGATGTATCATCGATACTTCCCCATTTCTGGCAGGTGGTACAGAACTTTCACTTTATGCGTCAGACGCTTTGATTATTCCAGTCCGAACGGATCAACAATCCATTAATTCACTTGAACTACTCTTAAAGGAGTTGTCATCTCCTGATTCCAGTTACAATCGTAATGTTACAACTTGTGGGTTTAAAGTCCCAAAAGTACATCTTGTTATTTTGACCCATTGTGGATGATCAACAAAAGCCGGATCGGTTAATAAACCAAACCGACAGACTTTTCTTTATTTACAACGTATTTATGATATTTTGTCAAGAAGGTCAACTTTACTTAGTTCTGAAAACGTTGACGATCATCTTGTCCTTTTAGATGATTTACTTGGGACTGGACGTATATCATCCGCACTGTCCAAGCCGGTGAATCTCCTTAACCCACAGGAATCGAAATACATTGACCGTGTCAAGGTTTGTGTAAATAACTCCGTTGAAAAATGTAAAAAACAATTATTATATATTAACAATCTATTATGGCCAAACGATGAAAAGTCTAAAAGTAAAGAAGTCACTGATTAATCATCCGGTTCTCGCCCGTGAAGAGTTTTAGTCTCGGCATTCGGTCTGGCGCCTTTTTCTTCGCTGGCCTCCTCTCCTTTTTCATCTGCGAATTCAACGAAGGGAAATGGAAGAATAGAAAGACAAAAGCATCTCCATAACAAAAGAACGGTTACCGTTTCGATTTCCGTTCCATAACTTGTGGCAAAATCCCTAACACATTCCACAAATTTTGTCATTCCATTATTAACGGTACTTCAGATTATTATCGCTTTAATTGGCATGACTCCTTTTACTAATCTTTTATTATTTTTTACTAATATAGACTCCAGATCGGAATGATATTGAAAATGGTGATTACAAGGGGGTTATCTGACGAATTATTTTCAGTATAATACCCTGTAAAGGGACCATGGGACGGTATATAAATTTTACGAAAGGAAGAGTATGCAATATTTAGTATATTTCATAATGGGAATAATGATATTATTCCAGTCATCGTCTTTTGCTGCCGAGGATTCGACGATTGAGAATCCGAATCTTGCATTTTCGGCGATGGTAACGTCGAGCAGTCAATACAGCGGTAGTTATGGTCCTTTCGGCGCGATAGATGGAATTGTCGCCCCGCCGAAAACAGGAGATTTAGGAAAGGCTTGGGCTGTATTTGGGGAAGAGGCTCAAGGCAAGGCTGAATTTCAAATGACCTGGGAAAAACCGATTGACGTTTCGACAATTATTTATTATGGGCGAACGGGTTCCGCGCAACTTGAAGAATGTTTTAAAGATTACGAAGTATGGTTGGACGACGATACCCAACCTGTTGCTAAAGGTTCGTTTGAGAAAAAGCATGGTCCACAATATATAACATTTGAAAATCGTCGTGTAAAACGAATCTTAATTCGATTTTTGTCCGGCTGGCCAAATGGACTTAATCACGGTGCTTCGGAGATAGCTGTTTTTACACGACGGCCCAGTCTTGAAGAACTCCGTATGCGTATTACTCCGGATCAGGCGGTTCAGACTTCAAGTCAGATCGATGCGTTTCGGGAGGCGGGATTACCGGAGGAGATTGTTTTTGTGACGCGCAAGCCATCCCATGAACATTGGTATGCCAATATTGGTTATTACGCTGATAATGCCTATCGATATCCTTTTCCCCTGGGAACGGGAGGTGGACTTTATGCCTATAATACCGTAACGAAAAAAGTCCGTCCTATATTGGAAGATAAAAATGGAAATTTTCGTGATCCACAGGTACATTACGATGGGAAACGAATTCTGTTTTCCTATCTTCCTGCCGGAAAATATCATTATAGTCTTTATTTAATTAATTCCGATGGTACAGGTTTGCGGCAATTGACCGGACTGGGGGAAGACGCTCCCAAGGTGATTCCCGCGACGGTTTGTTCTTCGACGAATAAAGAAATGCGTACCTCGGCCATGCAGACAAGAGACGAGACTCGTGATTTTGCGCCCCCAGGTTGGGATGATTATGAGCCGACCTGGCTCCCGAACGATCAGATTATTTTCTGTTCCACACGGGCCAAACGTTATGTCGGATGCTGGCTGACCCAGGTGGGAACACTTCATAAATGCGATGCCGATGGTGGTAATATTCGTGAACTCTCGTGCAATGTCGAACAGGATAATACCCCTTGGGTTCTCTCCAATGGTCAGATAATTTATATGCGCTGGGAATATGTCGATCGTTCCCAGGTTGATTACCATCATTTATGGACGATGGGGCAGGATGGTACCCGACAGATGGTCTTTTACGGAAATCTCAAGCCGGGAACATGTATGCTGGCACCGAAACCGATTCCCGACTCCGGTAAAATTGTCTGTACTTTTTCTCCTGGTCATGGTATGGCAGAACATTATGGGGCTCTAGCGATAATCGATCCTCGTTTCGGTCCGGATGATTCGAAGGCGGTAAAAATGATATCGCGCAATAATGATCATTCCGATCCGTGGGCGTTCGACGAAAATCATTTTATGTCAGCGTCCCATCATCGAATCATGTTACTTGATGGAAACGGTCGGGAACAGGTATTATATCAACTTCCCAAGGAACTTGTGCAGGAAGATTTTTGGATTGGTGAACCGCGTCCACTTGAGCCACGAGAACGGGAACCTGTTTTGTCCGATCAGACCAATCCGTCCGCAACAGAAGGGACACTTGCTCTACTGAATGTCTATCACGGACGGAAAATGGGGGGAGTCGTTCCTGGTACGATCAAGCAGCTTTTGATTTACGAAACGCTTCCCAAGCCGATTCATTATTCGGGCGGTATGGACTTTATGAGCTTTTACGGCACCTTTACACTGGAGCGATTACTTGGGACGGTTCCAGTAAACGAAGACGGTTCCGCCTATTTTAGAGTTCCGGCCAATCGTCCCATCTTTTTTCTGGCGATGGACGAGAAAGGACATTGTGTAAAACGAATGCATTCGTTTACTTCTGTTATGCCCGGGGAGACGACAACATGTATCGGATGTCATGAAGAGAGGACCGAGACGGGCCGATCTGACGAGAAAAATCGATTATTGCGTTTAATGGAGCATGTACCTTCGAAAATAACGTCCTTTAAAGATATACCGGACGTTTTCTGTTTTACCCGTGATATTCAACCTGTTCTGGATAAATACTGCCTGGAATGTCATAATCCGGATCGGGAAGAAGGAGGCTTTAATATCTCCGGACATTGGTCTCCACTTTATACTATTGGTTATGCGCAAATGTCCTGGCTGCAATTATTCGGAGACAATCGTAATCGCGCAAAGAGTAATTTTGATCCATATGAAATAGGGACAGGATCGAGTCGATTGGTTCGAATGATAGAGGAGAAACATGGAGGCGTTGTCATGTCGGAGTTGGAACAGCGAATCATCCGATTATGGATAGATGCGGGCGCTAACTATACAGGAACCTATGCGGGCGAAGCGTCTGGCGGTGTTGGCTATTACATGCAAAATATGCCGGTACGCAACGAAAAAGATTGGCCGGAAACGGTCGCAATGCAGGAAGCGATAACGCGCCGCTGTGATGTATGTCATACGCCGGTTAATGCAAAAAATGGGTTTGGTTGTTACGATATTTATGTTGACAATTATACTTCCCGTAATCCACGTTCGGCGAAGGATATGTTTCTTCCACACGATTTATCGCAGGGAAATGGCCGGTTCAGTCGTTTCGATATTTTTGATCTGTCCTATCCGGAGTTATCGAAGGCGGTTCGAGCACCCTTGAGTCGGAACGAAGGAGGCTTGGGGATCTGTCAGGCCCGATCGGGACAAGCCGTATTTAAAAATACAAATGATCCCGATTATAAAATTATTCTGGCCGGTATTCAACGTGGACGACGGTATATTCTGGAAGAGGATAATCGTTACTGTATGATGACTCCGAGCGTAAATAATGGAGCAGATTGCCCGAAGCGTTTTGTCCCCCGATGGGCCTATCTGCGTGAAATGATTCGCTACGGACTTCTCCCTCCGGATACCGATCCTAATAAAAGTTATGACCCCTATCTGTTGGATCGTCTCTATTGGGAATCCCTTTGGTATAAACCGATTTCAGTAAAAAAATAGAATACTGTATCTTTACGATTCCGGTCAACTGGAATTTGTGTCTTTCCCTGGTGTTTTCATCCGGTCATTAGAACTTCCTTCTGTGACTGGATATTGTGACTGCGGATATTGTGACTGAACTGTGTGATGGTTTACCGAAAAAAATTCGTTTTTCGACGTGTTCTGTACCAGATGTTCTGTACCAGATGACCTGTACCTGAATTTCAGTTTGCCTGTATCAACGACATGATACTGGAACATCTGTTACACCGAACGATTTTGGAGATACCCGGTACTATGTACCGGGATTGTTTGACGAATCGATGTCGAACATTTATAGAGTTATTTTATTTGAATTTCATACCAAACGGTTTTATATTCCGGACCGAACTGAATAATGGTTCCATTATCCACAGCGGCAGGAATGACTTTTCCCTTTTGATATCCTTCACCGTCCAGCGCAAATATATTGACGTTTTTCGGATCGATATTGGGGAGAGAGAGTTTCATGGAAACACCTTCAACCAGTTCGGGAGATTTTCCGTTATTTCCCCCGTAGTCGCGCGCTGTTGTCACGGTATTTTGTTTGGGCGTAACATAGACGGAATCCGTATTGCGACAGAAACCGGTAATGGCTAGCAAATAGGTTCCGGATTCCAATTGTTTTGAATTATCCTTAATGGCTTTTGTATTCCCTTTTGATTTACACTGAACGAGTGAAACCGTGGCCCAATCGAGCCATGTTTTACCGAATTCAATGGTCATGTCCTTGTATTGGAATTTACGTCCTTTAATAAAGCCGGTAAACAGTTTTGTTTTTGGTGTATCGACTTGGAAGTAACCACTTCCTTCTTCTTCGAAACTGAAGAAGAGTTCTTTAAATTCGTTTCGAATCCATTTTTTATCAGGAGATCCCATGGATTCCGGCAGATCGTTCCAGGATGTAATCTTCTGGAGTGTCTTTTCTTTTGACGTCATTTTGGCATTGACCTCTGGAAGTTGGAATCCGGAATAGAGAGCCAGGGCCATTTTCGAATCGAACCCGAGGTCCTTTAGACTGCGATGGTAATCGGAAGTTTTAACCTGATCGGCATAGAGTTTAATTTCCTGATCCGTTCCCATTTCCTGACAATAGATATATTTACCAGGTCCGGCCTTTACATCCCCGCGAACCAGCATGGCATAACAGGCGGGCAAATGGGCACGTTTAAGTGTATTATCGCCCATATCGAAGAAATTGGCGAGGATAGCCTGATCCGGTCCCCGACTATGGCGCCAAGCGAATTGCATAAAACCACTCCAGTCCTGAAACGCGGCTATAGCGGCCATCATCGGATTGCCTTCGGCGGCATAGAGATTCGGGATTGGATGATCGTATTCACTACACGTAAACGGACGCCCGAAGACTCGCTGCATCGATAAATTTGGTAGTGTGGCACTTCCAGACACTATTTGATCGGCGAGTGATTTCGTTCCAATCCACCAATCGTTACTATCCCAGGAGCGATGCGGAAAATTCGGATGATTCCAATAGGCGTGAATATCACAATAGTCCAGTTTTGCCTGCGCATATTTGGTACCATATTGCAATTGAGTTCCGGTGACAGGGGCCTTGGCCTTGAGTTCATCCTTTACGTAATGATACATCTCCTGCCAGTATTGATCTTCTTTTTCGCATAAAAATTCCATCCAGTCGTTGACGGCCTGGGAACTGAAAAGGAAGACGGAGGGGAGATTTTTCTTTTTGGCCAATTCCACGGTTCCCTTTTCCAGTGTTTGATCGTCGGGGAGACCACAATTGCCTCCCGATCGGAAGGAGACGGCGGCTATTTCAATTGTCCCGGGCATCAGATTACTAAAGGAAATACGTACCTTGGGATCGTCTTTACTCGCCTTAAAGATTAGAACGTGTTCCTCCCAATCTTTTGTAACATCGACCGATGTTCTCAAACCGAGATCACCCCAAGGATCATGATTTTCGAGGACTCCAACGTTAATCTGTTTTGGACCTTGACCGCGCAGTTTAAAAGAAAAGGTATAGAGTTGATCCTTTTTGACCGATAGACCAACGCGATGAACCTGTGGAATCCAGGCGATTTTACCCTTTTTTTCGATTTCGATATGGAGGAAATTGGATTTACCGATTTTAGGATCGTCCGATTCAATGGTTTTCCATTCGCAGACCGATTCCTGATCGCGCTGAAATTCCCAAGAGTTTTTAGCGTAATCAGCAGGGAAATTGCCATTGGAGACAAGTTCCTCTCCCAAGGGGATCTTTACACAGTTCCAGGCAGCGGACAGTTTTTTGGTGGAACCATATTTTTTAAGCAGTTTTTCGTTCCACTCTTTTTTAAGGGGAGCGAAATATTCATCGGGAACGGAATCCAATTGCCCCCAGAACCAGGAGGCGAGCATGGAGTTCTCGTTATTGATTTCGATCATGGCGACACAGGGATCGTCTGTATAGGCAAGACCTGTATAGGGATTGACATGGGTCAGAAGGTCTTTGGCGTATTTCTTCTGCAGTTCGATCATACGGCGGTCGATATTATCGAGTCCTTTATCCATATTGGGGAGTTTATCGGCATTTTTAAAACCTTCATTTTCTCCGAAGCTACGCGAAACATGGAGGTTGATATCGACATAAACGCCATTCTTCTTGAATTGGGCGATCAGATAATCCAGTTTATCCAATTGGTCCGGATCGATGATCGTCTTGTTCGTATTAGCGTTTTTCCCCCAGATATCACGGCTGTCCATATGATGGAGTCGAACGAGGTTGATGCCGAGTCGTGCCAGAGATTTGGCACGATATTCCGCTTCCTCTTTATCAGGGAAATTGGCCGTGAAACAGAAGTTTGTACCGAGGAATTTTTTCGTTCCTTGTGTATTAACGAAGTGTTTTCCTTTAACGATAATCTGACCGGACATTCCTGCCGGTTCGGTTGGATTACCCCATTTTTGGATATTTGTGATATTATCGGGTGATCCATTTTCAATATGAAATGGAAAAAGAGGGGATGCCCCTTCCGTAAAAACAACAGGTTCAGACGGATATTTTGAGTCCGCCGCGAAATTTTTACCTGACAAAAACGGTAAAACCGATAATTGCAGGCATAATATAACCAGGAGCTTTTTCATTATTCTTTCTGCCTTGTTAAAGTGAATGGAAATTGTGGGAAGGAATACAAAATTCCTTTTACTGTTTTCGCTGGATTGTAATTTTTTGCCGGGGAATACGGAGGTAATGTTATTTCTGCCGGTCAAAAATAGAAACGATCAATTTTGATATAAAATTATTGTACCAGAGACGAAGAACGTTTTCAAGAGCGTTCAAAAGGGTTTTTAACCATTTTTTATCCCGCAAAAAGATGTTCCCGTCTGTTTGTCGGATTATAATGTGCGGATAAATGTTAAAGGGTACACAGGACGACACCTCCACACGAATAATTACCATGTATATTACCATGGTCTCTTCTCCCATTTTGTTTTTTTAGGGAGAAGTTGTTGGTATGCCAGCATCACTATGGGAGCGGAATAAAGGCTTTACCTTCCTCCGTACTCCGAAATGAAAATCAGTTACCGAAGACCTCTTTTATCGCTTGGAGATAGCCATATTTTGTATTGGTATCAGGTTCGAGATAGGAACCTTCCGTCCATTCGTTCCAGGAATTAATATTCAGAATACGTGGATTGTTCGGTAGAGATTCCATTTTCTTTTTTGTACGAAGAAGAGCCTGTTTAAAGGCTTCCGGAGTATTTCCGACAATAATATTGGTAAAGGGATACCCCCAATTACCGAATTCGTCCTTCTGATTCGTTCGTGGACTGGAATCCCAACCGACTGAAACATTAGGGTAATAGGGGCGCTGATATTCCGTTAAAGCCCGATCCCAATGTTTGAAATAAAGGTCTTGAATTTCCTTGTAGGGGGTCTGCTGTATATTCAGAGGGCCATGATGAATCCAGACATAACTGGTCGTACTGTCGAAACCGACTCCGTTCAGAATATCAAGTGGATTGGCCGGTACTTTTTCTACGGGCAGAACCGCTTGTCCCCAAACGACTGCGTTGAGATGCAGGTCGGGAAAACCTGCCTTTTTGACCTTAATTCGAAACGCATCCATCGCTTTTCGGGTTTCTTTAATACCGCCAAACGATGCTAGTAACTGTGTCAGATCATAAACGGAAAAATAGGGACATCCATTGATTTTAAAGTGACTTGGATGTTGAAAATAATTCAGAAGTACATCAGTCATTTTTTCAAAGGTGGCCGGAGTTACCCGTCCCGGATAGATCAAAGGGCGATCCTTGCCACGAGTATAGGGGAAAATTTCCACCCAGTCGTGATTGGCCCACATTGTACAGAATTTGATACGACTGTTATTTTTTGCTCCGAAATACCCTTTTTCCAGACATTGGTTCAAAAAAGGACCATCATTATAGTAATACCAGTCATAAATCCAAAAAGTCAGGCCATAATCGGCGGCGGCGTCAATCTTTTTTTCCATAACTTTAGGATCGGCTTCATTACAAGGCCCCCAGAGTGGAACACGAGGCTGTTGATGTCCCGGAAATCGAGACGTAGCCTCTTCCACTAATTTCCATTCGGTCCAGTTTTTTCCGTATCGTTTTTCATTTCGAGGATCGATATGATAATTTGGAAAATAATAGGCCCCAATCTCGTATTTTCCGGAAGAATCCTCTTTTGCCTGAATTGGCAATGATTGTATTAACGATGCGGCGGATAATCCTAACGTCATTTTCGAGGTTGTATCGCGCAAAAATTGACGTCTGGTCGTTTTTTGTATCATATTTTGTATCATAGGATATTTCTCCAGTTTTTTTATTTGGAATTTTTTTTCAAAATGACATTATCAACAGTTCCGCCCGGGGGTGTCATGGGAACAACATGTTCATAATAGGGGACATTGACCTCCAGGAGATAGGGTTCCTTGGAGGTAATCATTTTTTGAATGGCTTCGACCAGATTTTCCTTGAGGGAGACCCTGTCCGCTTGCCAGCCATAGGATCGGGCAATACCCGGATAATCGGGATAACGAACTTTTGGACTAACTCCATCCCCTTGTCCGAAGGCTTCCGGATCGTCAATCATTCCCAAATAGGTGTTGCCACGCTTGAAATTGTGAAATTGATCTTCCCATTGCATAACCATTCCTAAATGTTGATTATTGAGCAACATAACCTTAACCGGAATTTTTTCCGTATGACATGTAGCCATTTCCTGAATATTCATCTGTAAACTACCATCGCCGTCAACATCAATAACGAGGGCATCCGGGCGGGCGACTTTTGCGCCAATAGCGGCTGGCAGACCGAATCCCATCGTTCCCAATCCACAACTGGAAATCCAGGTTCGCGGTTGAGTGAAATGATAGAACTGTGCGGTCCACATCTGATGCTGTCCCACTCCCGTTGCTATTATAACGTTTTTGTCCCGTGTCGCCTTCCATAATTCCGTTATGGCATGTTCCGGAAGAATATAGGGGGAATTCTCGTCGTAGGAAAGAGGATAATTCTTCTTCCACGTATCTATTTGAGAATACCACTCGCTATAGTTGGTTTTCAATGTCTCCGACAACTGTCGATTAATCAAGGAAAGCGTCTCTTTAACGTCTGCAACGATAGACTGTGTACATTTTTTGACCTTGTTGATTTCCGAAGGATCGATATCGATATGAATAACCCGAGCCGATTTCGCAAACTCCGATAGTTTTCCGATAATGCGATCACTAAAACGGACTCCACAAGCGATTAGGAGGTCGCATTGCGAAACGGCACGATTGGCATAAACAGTACCGTGCATTCCGATCATACCGAGCGACTGATAATGATCCCTTGAAAAAGCGGATAATCCGGTTAACGTTGTTGTAATCGGAATATTGGTTTTTTCGGCGAATTCAAGTATTTCCGGCTCCGCATTTCCAATGATCGCCCCTCCGCCCACAAGCATAACCGGTCGTCTGGCAATACGAATGGCTTCGACAACTTCGTTAATCTGTTTTTCGTCTGGAGTTTTACTTTTCCCTTTATATCCAGGCAGATTAATCGGAATATCGAATTTGGGATAACATTGAGAAACCAGAACATCTTTTGGAATATCAATCAAGACAGGCCCCGGTCGCCCTGTTGTCGCAATATAGATCGATTCTTTTATTACACGAACAAGATCGTCAATTTTCATGACGAGACAGTGATGCTTGGTAATACTGCGACATAATTCGGTCATGGGTGTTTCCTGAAAGCCATCGGACCCAATGGTTTCTGTCGTTACCTGACCCGTAATTGCCAAAAGTGGAACACTATCCAATTTGGCATCCGCTATACTGGTAATCAGATTTGTAGCTCCAGGTCCGCTTGTAGCCATACAGACCCCCAATTTCCCTGTAGCCCGGGCATATCCCTGTGCCGCAAATCCTCCCCCCTGCTCGTGACGCGGAAGAATAACCCGAAGCTGGTCTCGAAATCGTGTCATTGTTTGATGTAAAGGGAGTGTAACTGCACCCGGATAGGCAAAAATCGTTGTTACTCCACAATTCAACAATGTTTGAATAACAATATCCGCTCCAGTCATCATATGTTGATCGGACGCTATGTATTGTTTTGTTGCAGATATTGTTTCTGATTCTATTTCGGTACTATTTGACACGGTCTTCTCCTTGTATTTAAATATATTGGCGTTATCCACATTATCTACATAATTTGCCAAGCATAATCTACCAAGCATAATAACGACAAATTATAATTTAACAAGGGAGTCTGTCAAACCGAAAAGATCATAGTCCTCCGAGTTCATTACCAGAAATGGAACCCATACTTCCCCAAACACCGTAATTGGATTTTCCGCCACTGACAACGGTTGGAGTTGAAATACCATTAGTGGTCGAATTGACGCTATCCTGCATAAAGATAACGGAACCATCGAATTTAGCGACATTAACACCACCCGAATGGTTACTGGAAGCGGCAATTAAGACACGTCCATCTTCCAGGGATGCTTCAATACAGCTAGGGGCATTCGGAGGTAATATTGTCGAAAACGTATTGTATCGACTAATGGCATCATAGGCGTAAACACCAAAAGCTTGCGAGGTGTAGTTATTGGAATTCCAGTATTTTCCATCTTCCGTGCGCGCACTCTTGTTCATACACTCGGAACGAGTATTGGAGCCGGTGGGACTTGTCTGTGAATTGGGAACGGCACTGTCGTTGACCATAACCGACCGTTTAATATCGGCAATGGATTTTACTCCGGGTCCACCACGAGTTCGTTCGGACCAGGCAATCGTATTACTTGTTCCATCGGTAATTGCGGAAAGGTTGCGATAGGACCCCGCCGCAGGAAAAGCCGTTCTCAAATTAGCGTTGAAGGACAAATAGAGATCCTGATCTACGACATTATTGACCAGGTAGGGATAGGCGCCGGCCTCGGGCCAGTCCCCTGTACACATTACATAATTTTTGCCCGCATTCAATCCGTTACTGCTTGAGAATCGTTCCCAACCATCG
Organism: uncultured Planctomycetaceae bacterium; assembly: GCA_964442735.1. Taxonomy (GTDB): domain Bacteria; phylum Planctomycetota; class Planctomycetia; order Pirellulales; family Thermoguttaceae; genus JAUNBG01. Next base: position 12,542 of record CAYUAP010000060.1, read on the forward strand.
CTCGGACAGAGAAGAATACTAATTTGACGCCATATGACTTCCTGTCCGGCTCCCGCATTTTGTACCGATCCGGAATCCATCGTCATGATAGCATCATAATAGGCTTGATTTTCCATAAAGGGCAATAAAGCGGCCAGAGCCGAAACGCGCGGATAGGTGGGATACAACGTCCCCTGTGTCTGAAAACCCTGTAAAGGCAACGATTTGTTCGTTTCATTATAGTTCATCGTAGCCAAAACAATTTGACGGAGATAATTAGAACATTGCATTCTCCGTGCTGTTTCCCGAGCCGCTTGAACGGCGGGCAGTAAAAGCGCGATTAATAGACCGATAATAGCAATGACCACTAAAAGTTCAACCAGAGTAAACGCAGGCCGGACTGAAAAAGGTCTTTTGGTGAAGTTCGGCATGAATGCCTCCTTTATTCTGAATAATTGTTAAAGATATATCTGTAATTATATTTGATTCCAACTCAAGGAACGGGAGACGGCTTTTTTCCATTCGCCGTAATAGCGTTCCCGTTTATCTTCATCCATTTTACAATCGAAGGTGGTCGTATCCATATTGGCCAGCCCGGTTAGTTCCGCTTTATCCTTCCAAAATCCGACCGAGAGACCGGCCAGGCACGCGGCCCCAAGAGCCGTTGTCTCCGTATTACGCGGACGAATAACTTTTACACCAGTAATATCCGCCTGAAACTGCATTAGGAGTTCGTTTCTACTTGCTCCACCATCGACGCGAATAGCAGGTACATTGACACCGACTTCTTCCTTCATGGCATCGATAACATCACGAGATTGATAGGCAATTGATTCCAGAGCGGCACGAATAATATGATTTTTATTCGATCCGCGCGTTAAACCGATAATTGTTCCCCGAGCATGGGGATCCCAATAGGGGGCCCCCAATCCGACAAAAGCCGGAACGATATAGACACCACCGTTATCCGGAACTTTTGAGGCGAAATAGGCCGTATCGGCGGAGTCATCAATAATTTTGAGTTCGTCACGAATCCACTGAACGACCGCCCCACCGACAAAAACAGAACCTTCCAGGGCGTATTCCACTTTACCGTTGATGCCGACCGCGATCGTTGTCAGAAGGCCGTGATTACTGTAGATGGGATTGGATCCTGTATTCATCAGGAGGAAGCAACCGGTTCCATATGTATTTTTGACGTCTCCTTTATTAAATGCCATTTGACCGAAAAGAGCTCCCTGTTGGTCGCCAACGACACCGGAGATGGGGATATCGACAGAAGGTCCGATACCATTGAGTGTCTGAAGGTGTGTTGTTCCAAATAGATGGGACGAATCACAAACATTCGGGAGCATGGAACACGGAATTTCCAGATAGTCCAGAATGGTTTGGTCCCAACATTGATGAACGATATCGTAAAGCATTGTTCGTGAAGCATTGGTAACATCTGTTGCGTGAACCTTTCCCCGGGTCAAGTTCCAGAGGAGCCAGGTATCGACCGTACCGAACAGAAGATCGCCTTGTACCGCTTTATTACGCGCTTCCGGTACATTATCCAGAATCCATTTGATCTTGGTTGCGGAAAAATAGGGGTCCGGAATCAGTCCTGTTGTTTGTTGGATATGGGACGCCATATCGTCGTTGATAATATCTTCGCAAATAGATGCCGTTCGACGGCATTGCCAGACAATGGCGTTATAGACAGGACGTCCTGTTGTCTTGTCCCAGACGATAGTTGTTTCACGCTGATTGGCAATACCAATTGCTTTAATCTCGTCCGGACGAATACCATTTTTGAAAATGACATCCATAAAGACACCGAGTTGACTCGACCAGATCTCCGTGGGGTCATGTTCACACCACCCGTCGTTTGGGTATATTTGAGTAAATTCCCGCTGGCAGACGCCTTTGATATTTAATTCGTGATCAAAAATAATCGCACGAGAACTTGTCGTTCCCTGATCCAGTGCTACGATGTATTCCGCCATGATAAATGTTCCTTGTAAAAAAGGTGCACGTAATTTCAGTATGACTCTATATTTACTGATAAAAGGTATACAATTCGTTATTATACTGTACGACGTTATAATTTCGGCATTTTCTGGGGGCACGGACGCCATGCCTGACGGCAGGCAGGTCTCGTCCGTATCCTCCAAAACAGGCGTCTCGCCTGTTTTAAAAAATTGACTTTTATAACGACCTTGAGTATATCTTGTTTTCGTTATTATCTTATTTTCGTTTCGGTTGTTAGGCAAAATATGGTATATTTAACTTGAAAACGCCTTTATGTCCTCCGGCCTCGGCAAAAACTTTATTCCATTAACTTTATTCTCTTCCGGACTTCAATGTAAAAATACAGCGGACTCAAAAAAGCTGTCTATCGAAAACTAAACATATTTTATCATTTTAATAATCAGAATACAAGACCGTTTTTGAGTGTGGCCAAAAATATTTTGAAGAAAAAAAAGAAAAAAATACACGAGGAGAGGTTTCCCCCCTTGTCGTGTTTTCAAACAGTGCTAGAATACATTCCCGTAATGAGTTGAGCACGCGGGCGTAGCTCAGTTGGCAGAGCACAACGTTGCCAACGTTGTTGTCGAGGGTTCGAACCCCTTCGCCCGCTTTTTTATTTTGGAGGCAGTCCTTTCGGTTTTCCAGAGCATAGGTTTCGGGAGAGGCAGTTTGTTCAAGAATATCGGACTTCCCCTTTATTTCAAGGTGAGGCGGTGTTTTTCCGGGTCGTTTATTAGTTTCCGTTTTTCTGGAATACGATTCGTTTGTCTGTTATTACGCCTATTTTCTCTCTGTTAATTCCCTAAAAGATTTTCTCCATTTTTTATTTCTTAATTGGAACAATTTGATAAATAAAGGTACATGGTTTATTCATGGCTGATAATGAAAATTTAGAGGAAGAAAAAAAAACTCTTCAATACACCTGTGATATTCAGGAAGTTAGTACCTGTGAACGACATGTTGTTGTCACCATTCCGGCATCGGAAGTAAAGCGATATTTTGACACGGAGTTTGCTACACTTGCTAAAGATACTCCAGTTCCTGGTTTTCGTCCTGGAAAAGCACCACGTAAAATTTTGGAAAAACGATATAGAAAAGATGCCGAGAAACGTGTTAAAAGTGCTTTGATCTATGATGCTTTGACAAGAATCAACGACGAAGAATTAATGACCGCAATCAATGAACCCGATTTTGATGTTGAAAAAGTCATTGTACCGGATAACGCCGATTTCATTTTTGAGTATAATATTGAAGTTCGTCCGGAATTTGAGCTTCCGAACTGGAAGGGACTAACGTTAGAAAAACCGATTCAAAAGATTACAAGTCAAGATGTCGATAAAATGCTCTACAAGCTTCAGGACGACAATGCTTCCCTTCAGGAATCGGAGGAACCGGCACAATTGGGTGATTACGTGGCCGTTAAAATCCAATTTTTAAAGAATGGTCAGTCGATTGCCAAAAGCAAGCATCTTGAAACCATTTGTATTCGTCCAACCTTGAATTTTGTTGACTGTGTTATTAACGATTTCGATAAAGCCATGGTGGGGGCCAAGGTTGGGGATGATGTTATTGTAAAAACACATTTAATGTTAACAAGTCCCAATCCGATTTTGGCCGGATCCGAAGTGGAAGCCCATTTCCATGTCAAGACGATCTTCAAGAAAGTTCTTCCTGAAATTGACGAGGATTTTCTCTATAATCTTGGTGGATACAAGGATTTAGCCGATCTTCGTGATAAACTTCAAGACCTTCTGGAAAAACAATCGGAATATAAAGCCAATCAAAGCCTGCGAAAACAGATTACTCAAAAACTGCTTGATTCCGCAGATTGGACTTTACCTCCTCGCCTTCTTAAAAATCAGTCGGAGAGAGAGTTCCAAAGAGCCATTCTGGAAATGCGTCGAAATGGTTATTTTGATCGGGATATCGCTGTTTACGCCAACAAGATTCGTCAGAATAGTAACGAAACAACGGAGCAGGCTTTAAGAGAACACTTTATTTTGGAAAAAATTGCCGAAATCGAAGAAGTTGTGGATACTCCGGAAGATTATAACCATGAAATAATGTTGATTGCCGCGCAAACAGGACAGAGTGCCCGTAAAGTTCGTACCCGTATGGAACAGAATGGCGATATGGACCTTCTTCGAAACCAAATTATCGAAAATAAAGTCATTGAACTAATTCTCAATGAAGCTACGGTTACCGAAGTTGTTCATGACGATGTTAAACAGGAAGATGAAGAAGCCATTGACATGGCAGGGGCCGGAGAAGAAAACGAAGCACAGGATGAAAACAACGAAAAAAATAATGAATAATTTTTTCTTTTGAATTTCTGCTGTTTCTATTTACGACTGGAATGTAGATCTCTTGTTTGCATTCCAGTCTTCTGAATGTTGGTTTTTTTTGTCCCCGGAAATCACGATCATTGTTACAAGACTTCCTGTCGGCAACGCAATTTCGGAATTCTGGAGGTTTTCCTGTTTCCGATTATTGCTGAAGACAATTATATTGTAACCTGTATTGTAACCCATGAACCACTAGATTACATCCCATGAACCGCTTTTTATAAACGAATGTCATACGTTTAAATATCATACGTTTAAATATCATACGTTTATATAATATTATATATTGGATGGTCGTCCATTATAAAGATCTTTATCGGGTTTATCAGGGAATCTTGAAACAGGGATATTGTGTTTTTGTGGAACGTATTGACCACACCTCTGAATTTCAACATTGTAAAGAAATCAAGTCGTTTATCAAAAATAAAAGTATGGAAGAGGTTTATTTATGAAGAAAAATATTTTATGGATTTTTTTGTTCTTCTGGACGGGAATTTTTGTATCATCACTATTGGCGGAGGAGAACTGGACGGTTCATCCTAAAGATGATGGACGTGCATTAATCAATCCTGGCATGGGGTGGACAATGCACTTCTATTCGAATATCGTTAAAAATTATGGTTCCCGACTGGAACCGTCTGACAGTTTAGACTGGTTTGAAGGTTGCTCGACGATCTATCTTCGTCTCCCTTGGGCGTTCATAGAACCGGAAGAAGGGAAATTTAATTGGGCTATTGTCGATACCCCGGCGCAACGCTGGATTCGGACAGGAAAAAAAGTCGCGTTTCGGTTTACAACCTCGGAGAGTTGGTTGGAATATGCCACTCCTAAATGGGTTGAAACTGCCGGGGCCAAAATGGTTCGTTATAAATTCGGTGAAGGACCCGTGACCGGGGGACCGTTATGCGATCCGGTCTATGACGATCCGATCTTTATTAAAAAACTGGAAAATTTTCTTGCTGCCGCCGGTAAACGTTATAATGGTAATCCCAATATTGCGTTTATCGATGTCGGTACATTTGGAACCTGGGGGGAAGGTCATACCGGTTTCGCTAGTCGTTTGACGCCAAGCGAAAATGCCCGAATGGCCAAAATCCATATTGATCTGCATTTAAAATATTTTCCAAATACCTTTTTATGTATTAGTGATGACGTTATTGGTCCACAAGCTCCAGGCGCCGATTTTCCGTTAATGAAATATTGTGTTGAAAAAGGCGTATCACTTCGCGATGACAGTATTTTGGTCCAGCCTGCCCCGAATAGTTGGTTTCACGCGGAGCTGGCAGGTAAATTCTGGCCCACTTTACCGGTAATTCTTGAACATGAACATTATCGGTCCAGTTTACTCCGAAAGGCCTGGAACGACGAACTTCTGCTCCGGTCTGTTGAAGAATATCATGCAAGTTATATGTCCATCCATTGGTTTCCGGAAGAATTATGGAAGGAACGTGCCGACATTGTAAAAAAAATCAATCGACGTCTCGGCTATCGAATCCAATTAATCGAGTTATCCTGGCCGAAAAAAGTGGTTATCGGAAAAGACTTTAAAGTTACCTCGCAATGGAGAAACGCGGGAGTTGCTCCTGTCTATCAAGGGGGCTTTATGACTTTAACACTCAAGGATGATAAAGGTGGTTTGGTCGCTGTTTTATCGGAGGAATCGTTCGATTTTAAAGATCTCAAGGTTGATGCTCCGGAAAAAGCTCCAATACAAACGATTCAATCGACCTTTTGTGCCGGTTTGATCGCTCCCGTAACAAAACCGGGTACGTATCATCTGTATGTTTCCGTTGGACGCCGTGACGGTACTCCGTGTTTCGAGCTTCCACTTCCCGATTCTGACGGTCAAAAACGATATAAAGTCGGAACGATTGTTTTGGAATAGATTACTCAAGGCCATTTTAAATTCCTTCTTTTTTAAACAGACGGAATGCCCGATTGGGAGGATACGGACGAGACGTTCATGCTCCAGGGAATGACAACATCATTTCGACCTGGAGTATATTTCGAATAAACAGGCAAATAGAGAGAAGAATAGTCTAACAACAGGATAAAAAAATGATTGGTATGAATATCAAAGACAATTTACGTTGTAGCCCATTTTGGAACAGGACATGTTTTGTTTTGTTTCTGTTTTTTTTAATTTTACAGCAGACTCTATTTTGCGAAGCGGTGGAAACTGTATCCGAATCGCTTTTAGCGGAATGTCAAAAAGACGGAATGCCGGAAGAGATCTTGTTTTCCATACGCAAGCCGAGTATTGATGGACATTGGTATGCCAATTTCGGTCATTACGCGACTGATGCCTGTAAATATCCCTTTTATAAAAATTCCGGAGGTAAATTGTGTATTTATAATACTAAAACGAAACAGTTGCGAACGATACTCGCCGATCCGGAAGGTAATATACGTGACCCGCAATTATATTACGATGCCAGCAAACTTGTATTTTCCTATCTTCCAAAAGGAGCGTCCCATTACAGTTTATATGAAATGAATATTGATGGGACAAATTTACATCAACTGACCGGTAAATTGGGGGAACCACGAGTGGAAGGCGACACAATAACCAATACAGGCGAACATGGAGGTTGGGACGATATTGAACCGGTCTACTGTCCTGATGATCAAATAATATTCTGTTCATCCCGTGCCAATCGTTATGTACAATGCTGGTTGTCTCAAGTGGCTACAGTTCACAAATGTCGAGCAGACGGAAGTAATATTCGGGCACTCTCTTGTAATGTAGAACAGGACAATACCCCCTGGATTCTGAATAACGGTCAAGTTGCGTATATGCGCTGGGAATATGTTGATCGGAACCATTTGGTATTTCATCATTTATGGACAATGAATCCGGACGGGACCCAACAGATGATCTTTTACGGCAATCGAACGCCGGGAGGAGTCTTTTTGGACGCCAAATCGGTTCCCGAGTCGGAAAAGGTTGTGGCCATTTTTTCTCCTGGTCATGGTATGAAGGAGCATTACGGACGAATTACTCTGTTTGATCGGGAGAAAGGGCCAGACGCGCCGTCCGGAATCCAATATATAACGAAGACAAACGAATATGCCGATCCCTGGGCCTTTTCTGAAAATACGTTTATGGCTGTTTCGCGAACGAAAATCGTTCTCGTGAACAGTAGTGGAAAAGAGGAGACGATCTATACCCTGCCGAACGAGTTGATAAAAGGCGGTTATTGGATAGGAGAGCCACGACCGGTCATGAAACGGCCCCGGGAATTCATGATTGCGGACAATACGGATCCCTCCGCAGATTATGGTACACTGGCTCTGACAAATATCTATCGCGGACGTCAAATGAAGGAAGTTCCGGCGGGAACAGTTAAGGAACTTCTGATCTATGAAGTTCTTCCGAAACCGACAAACTATTCAGGGGCCATGTCGGAAATGTCGTCTGGAGGAACGTTTTCCGTGGAGCGTCTCCTCGGGAGTGTTCCTGTTTCTTCGGAAGGGAGCGCCTGTTTTAAAGTTCCGCCACTTCGTTCGTTATTGTTTGTCGCACTGGATGAAAATGGTCATTGTGTTAAACGAATGCATTCTTTTACCTCTGTTATGCCAGGGGAGACCTCAACCTGTATCGGCTGCCATGAACAACGAGTGGAAGCACCGACCGTCGAGGATGGTATCGCATTACGCAATTTAATGAAGACAAAGCCGACGAGTCCGCAAAAAGTGGTTGATATTCCGGAAATAATCGACTATCAACGTGATATTCAGCCTTTATTCGATAAATATTGTGTTGAATGTCACGGACCCTATCGGGAAGACGGCGGGTTTAATATCTCCGGACATTGGGGACCTCTTTATACGCTCGGATATCAGCAGATGTCATGGCGTAATCTTCTCGGTGACAATCGTGTTATTTTACCCTACAATCTGCATTCCAAAAGTGATTTTCGACCCTATGAAATAGGATCTGGGTCAAGTCATCTGCTTCAGTTGATCGAAAAGGAACATGCCGGAGTTAAAATACCGGCAGGAGAACAGCGTCTAATTCGATTTTGGCTGGACGCCGGGGCCGGTTACGCTGGAACCTATCATTGTAACAGTTGGGGATCCATTGGATATTATGTTAATAATGTGAATCAGAGGAACGATAAAGATTGGCCGGAAACCAAGGCGATGGAAGAGGTCATTCAACGGCGTTGTGATATATGTCATGCTCCTACGGAGAAGGAGAAAAAAATAGGTAACTACACCCTGCCGGCACAGTTTTATATCACCTATTATCCGCCGGAAGTTCATCAGAAGAACATGTACCTGGCCCATACCATGTCGGAGGATGGTGGTCGATTCAACCGTCATGTTATTTTCGATCTGTCCTATCCGGAACAATCCAAAATAGTTCGAGCGCCATTAACCGTTACGGCAGGTGGATCTGGTGTTTGTGAAACTAAAAGTGGAAAAAAAATATTCGCCGATAAAAACGATCCGGACTATCAAAAAATAGTGGCCGCAATCGCACGTGGTCGAAAATATATATTGGAAGAAAACAATCGATTCTGTATGAGTTTTGTCAGTCCCAATAATGGCGAAAATTGTCCTGTCCGATTTATTCCGCGTCACGACGTTATTCGGGAAATGATACAATATGGACTTCTTCCGAAAACAACCAGTTATAACCAATCGTTTAATCCTTTTGAACTGGACGAAATTTATTGGAAATCATTCCATTATCGACCGATTCCGTCACAATTCCAGGGAAAATAAAATTGGATGATTATTCCATTTGCTGAAACGGCATAAAGCAATTAAGATTCGCCATTGCTGGTTTGAAAATAAAATTGGATGATTATTCCATTCGCTGAAACTTTTTAAAGAATTCTAAATTGGAACTGCATCGTGCCAGATTACTCGATAGTTGTTCCATCGCTTCCACAGGATTCATGGAAGAAAGAGCGCGCCGGAGCATCGTCGTAGCCCGTAAAATATCGGGGGGGAGAAGTTTTTCTTCACGTCGGGTTCCGGACTGGGTGACATCAATTGCGGGCCAGATACGTCGGTCGGCCAATCGACGGTCCAAAACAAGCTCCATATTCCCCGTTCCTTTAAATTCCTGGAAAATCAATTCGTCCATACGACTTCCCGTATCAATTAACGCTGTTCCAACAATCGTTAACGAGCCTCCGTTTTCAACCTGTCGTGCCGAGGAGAATATCTTTTTGGGAATATCCATCGCCTTAATATCGACGCCGCCTGTCATGGTTCGTCCTGTGTTCCCCACCCATTTATTAAAAGCACGTGCCAATCGTGTAATGGAGTCGAGAAGTAGAAAAACGTCTTTTCCCATTTCTGTTAATCGTTTGCAACGTTGTGTTACAAACTGGGCCAATCGAACATGGCTTTCCAATTCACAATCTAAACTACTGGAAATAATTTCGGCGTCCACAACTTCCCGTTTGAAATCAGTAACCTCTTCCGGTCGTTCGTCAATTAGAAGTACCATAACATGAACGTCTTTATGATTTTTAAGAACTGCTTTACTGATTTGCTGGAGAAGAACTGTTTTTCCGGATCGGGGAGGTGCGACAATGAGAGCACGTTGTCCCTTTCCCAAGGGGGTTAAAATATCCATGACCCGGGTAGATACCGGATCGGGACCTGTTTCCAAACGGAGCCATTTTTCCGGAGTAATGGGGGTTAGTTCGTCAAACGGCTTTACCCCCAGGTAGTCTTCGGGCTTCATTCCGTCGATATCGTATATTTCACGGATTCGCGGTCCCTGTTCTCCATGGCCGGGTTGAACCAGTCCATTAACCATAACACCTTCCCGAAGTCCCAGTTTTTCAATCACACTGCCCGGGACAAAGGGATCCGTTAATTGACGAACAAAACTTTCCTTGACATCTCTTAAAAAACCATATCCGTTGGGATGGAGTTCCAAGACACCGCTTAATGGATAAAACGATTCCGGATCACATGTATCGTTCATTTCCATAATACCGGCATCACTTCGCGGTTTACGCGGCGCTAGTGGACTGTTTTTACGATAGGGACGCCGCGATCTGCCATGATAATTCTCGTTGTTATTGTTATTGTAGCCATTATTATAACCACTATTATAGCCATTATTATAACCACCACCTTGTCGATTATTGTAACCAGATCCTTCTCCATTATTATAGGATGATTGATTTCCATTTGTGTATCGGTTATTATAACCACTACGATTATTACCTTGATTGTTGTAATTACGATTACGCTGATTAAATACCATTTCTCTGTTCACCATTATCTAGTGTGAAATTTTCGTCTGCAAGAGATCCTTCAAAAGAAGAAAACAATCACTTCGAAAAAAAAAAGAAAAAAATTACCTGTTCCCGCACAATTTACATTTTTCCACTTTTAACTTCCGGATTAATACGATACCCAAGGCCGTTTTAATTCCTTCTTTTCCAAACAGGCGAGACCCTGCTATAGGAGTATGCGGACGAGACGACCGTACTCCCAGGAAAGACTGTATTATAACGTCCTGCATTATAACATTTTGTATTATAACATTTTATATTATAACGACTTGTATTATAACATTTTGTATTATAACGACTTGTATTATAACATTTTGTATTATAACGACTTGTATTATAACATTTTGTATTATAACGACTTGTATTATAATGTTTTGCTGTATAATAAATCCCGTGGAAAAACAAGCACTTTTTCGATTCGAAATCCCTTTCCTGTTATTGTTGATTCAAAGCTTCCTGCTCTGATTTTACGCTAACGAAAAATGCTTTTTCTATTTGGACAGTGTTTTCCCATAGAAAACCCTGTTCTCAAATATTCATTATAATTTTAATAAAGCTTCTATACTGACAATTTTACCTGTTTTATAAAACAAACATCCAAAATTTAGTATTAAACAACATACAATTTAGTATTATGCAATCTTTTTAATTCTATCATTAAAGAATAAAATTGCCGTTGAAAGAAAAACTTCAGGAAAACAATTCCTGAAAGAAACGATAATGCATTCACAAAGATATAGCAAAAATCGTTCCCTATTCGAGAATATTCAGAATTTATCTCATCCAAACTGAATGTAACTATTATAAACATAAAAAAAAGCCTGTCAACCCGAAAAATGGAAAAAATCGGAATTTCATGTTTTTTATCTCCTGTTCCTATACACAAGATCTTTTTAAATTCTTTTTTTCAAAACGGACGGAAACCGGTTTTTGAGGAGACGAGGTCCATACTTCCCGTAAAGAGCGTAACATTCCGGCCTGGAGTATATACTGTACGATGTTATAAATTCAGTATTTCCTGGGAGTGTGGACGCCATGCCTGACGGCAGGCAGGTCTCGTCCGCAGCCTTCAAAACAGGCGTCTCGCCTGTTTTAAAATAGACTTTTATAACGACCTTGAGTATAGTATGAAGTGATAAATTTCCTGCCGTTCATGGGGGAGGTTTAATATATACGGTACGACGTTATAAATTCGGCATTGCCTGGGAGCGTGGACGTCTCGTCCGCATCCTTAAAAACAGGCGTCTCGCCTGTTTTAAAATAGACTTTTATAACGACCTTGAGTATAGTATGAAGTGATAAATTTCCTGCCGTACATGGGGGAGGTTTAATATATTATTACTATTTTAACAGACAGGACTGAAAACGTGGAGGTTTTATTGGCATCGCTTTTTAGGGAGGTGTTCCTGTCTGCTATAAAAACGTAATCCTCCTGATTGGTCATGCTCTGTAATAATAGTCTGGTAATAATAGTCTGGTAATAATAGTCTGGTGATAATAGTCTGGTAATAATAGTCTGGTAATAATAGTCTGGTGATAATGTTCTGTGATAATGTTCTGTGATAATAACTTGTCTATTTTAACCGCCCGTCTGTAAATAATGGTTTTTTATATCAATGAAAAAGATTTAAAATTTTTGGTCTTTCATCATAGTTAAAATATGTTATACTAAAAGAAGTTACTTGGAGTATTAAAAATAATTGGCTGGAACAAAAATGTCAGACCTCAAAATTATATCTCCCGCTACGCGGACGGAACGGAATTTGTTTCTCAACTTTCCTTGGGATCTTTATAAAAACGATCCCTATTGGATCCCACCGCTTCGAATGGATCAAAAGGAATTGGTGGGATATTCGTCGAATCCATTTTACGATCGAAATCGAATAAAAACATTTATTGCCATGCGTCAGGGAAAAGTGGTTGGTCGTATAGGTGCCATATTGAACCAGGGGCATTTGGATCGATATCATGATGGAGTTGGTTTTTTTGGCTTTTTTGAAACGATAGATGATCGTGAAGTTTCTACGGCATTATTTGATACCGCTAAAGAATGGTTACTGGAACAAGGTGTTCATACGATGCGCGGTCCCATGAATCCTTCCATGAACCAAACGGTGGGTCTCCTGGTCGAAGGATTCGATTCTTCTCCATTTTTCATGATGACCTATAATCCATCCTATTATGAAAAACATATAGAGGATTACGGGTTTCGGAAGGTGCAGGATCTCTATTCTTTTTGGGGCAAGATCGATATGCTCCCCGAAGTACAGAAACACTATTTGGAAAAATGTAAACGAATCCAGGAACGCTATAATGTCAATGTTCGTCATCTCCGAAAAGATCATTTTCGGGAAGACGTGGAATTGTTTTTAAATATCTATAATAGGTCGTTGACCAATACATGGGGGTTTGTCCCCATGTCGGAAGGCGAACTTCGCAATATGGTCGATTCGTTGCAATGGATTATGGTGCCCGAACTCGCGATTGGTGTCGAAGTCGATGGTCAATTGGTCGGTGCATCGTTTTGTCTGCCCGATTACAATCCGCGAATCAAAAAAATTAACGGTTCTCTTTTTCCTTTTGGTTTTATTCATCTTTTGAGAAGAAAAGATCTGATAAAGAAAATACGCGTTATTAGTACCAATGTTTTACCCGAATATCAAATGTTGGGCTTGGGACTTGTTCTGGTCAATGCACTCGTACCAAAAGCGTATGAATGGGGAATTCAGGAAGCGGAATTTTCCTGGGTTCTGGAATCCAATACATTTTCGCGCGGCAGTCTTGAAAAAGGCGGAGCGATTCGGAATAAAACCTATCGGGTTTATGACGTCAATCTGGATTCAATATAATTACGAGAGCGAATTGAACCAAAATGGATATTATCGAAGTAAAATCACGAAAAGAGCTTAAACTCTTCGTAAATTTTCCAAGGAAAATTTACAGTCAGGATTCTTTTTGGGTTCCGCCAATTGATATTGACATCTATGAAAGATTAAATCCGCAGCGTCATCCATTTTACAAACATGGTTGGGCCGTGAAATATCTTGCGGTAGACAATAAAAATATTTTAGGACGGATTCTTGTATCGGACGATTCACGTTATAACAGTGAAAACTCGACCAATCAGGGCTCGTTTGGCCTTTTTGAATCGATAAATGACCAGCAAGTTGCAAATGCGCTTCTTGATAAAGCGGCTACCGTTCTACGGGAACGCGGACGAGACCTAATTGCGGGCCCCTATGAATATTCCACAAATTACGAATGTGGACTTCTGATTGATGGTTTCAATTATCCTCCGCAGATGCTGATGGGACATCATCTTCCCTATTACCAACAGCTTCTGGAAAATTGGGGGCTTCAAAAGGATAAAGATCTCTATGCCTGGTGGTTCGATCTTTATAATAACAACAGTAATAAATGGCGTCCGATTCTGGAAAAATTGAGTGTTCGTTATCCTGCGGTGATCCGTTCTTTTCGTATGAATCATTTTGAAGACGATGTTAAAGAGTGTATGAGCGTCTATGATTGCATGCGTAAAGAGTGGTGGTGGTCCTGTGTCTCGCTTTCTCCCGATGAAATTATCTATTATGCGAAATATCTTCAATCGCTGGTTCCCTCGAATCAAATACTGCTGGCCGAAATGGATGGTCAGACCGTCGGCTTTTGTATTGGTATCCCCAATTTCAATGAATTATTTAAAGCAATGAACGGTAAAAGTTCCTTGTTGGGGATACCCTATTTGGGGCTTCTTCCCTTGATATGGAAACAAAAAAAAATACAGACCGGACGGATTGCCGTTCTTTGTGTGCTTCCGGAATACCGGAGAAAAGGTATTGCTGAACGACTCATTCTCCAAATACTCGATAATGGATGTATGGCCAAACATTATAAAAACGCCGAATTGAGTTGGACCGATGAAGAAAACGTTAAAATCAATCGAATAATCGAACATATCGGGGCAAAAAAATATAAAACCTATCGAGTTTATAAAAAAGATCTCCATGGATAATTTATGACGGAAATAATACAGGATCAATTTCAGAGAATTCGAATGATGATAGGAGCCGATGCCCTTAACCGACTCCAGAATGCACGTGTAATCATAGCCGGTTTGGGGGCTGTTGGAAGTTTTGCTGCCGAAACGTTGGCGCGTTCCGGAATCGGACATTTCGTTCTAATTGACTGCGATACAATCCATCCGAGCAATATCAATCGCCAGTTGTTTGCACTTTGGTCTTCTGTCGGCCTAAAAAAAACGGAGGCGGCGCAAAATCGTCTTCTGGATATCAATCCGAATGTTACCATTGAGAAATACGATGTTCTTCTCAATGCAAGTTGTATTAATGATCTTCTGGATACCATTCGAACCAGTCAACTGGATTTTCTGATCGATGCCATTGATTCCCTTGGATCAAAAGTAGAATTGCTCCGTCGATCTGTCGAGAAGAAGATTCCCTTGATTTCCAGTATGGGGGCGGCCTTGCGCCGGGATCCGGAACTCGTTCAGGTCGGACGCTTGACCGATGTTACCTTTTGTCCCCTATCGGCCATGGTACGAAAACGACTCCGCCGATTCGGTATCTCTACCGATGATATTCGCTGTGTCTATTCGCCGGAACGTGTTTCGTCCGATTCCTCTATTCTTCCTCCTGAATTTTCCGAAGACGACCCACTTCTCAATGGACGTCGTCGTTCCGTTCTCGGAAGTCTACCGACTATTACCGGTCTGTTCGGACTTCGAATTGCCCATGAAACGATTAAATTTCTTCTAAATTCAAGCGATTAGTTATTGCAATTACTAATAGCTTTCTTTATAATCATCGGTATTGTGAAAACTGTAAAATTACATCTTGGACGGTCCCGAAAACACATGTTTTACGTTCAACCGACTTTATACCGGCATGATACGACTTTATGAAGTATTGTAAATTACGGGAAATACAGACCTGGTTTCCATATTTCCTAATTGTTTTCGGAACAACCCCCCATATAAAACAGGAGAATATTGTAAATGTGGAATCGTTTGTTATCACTGATTTTCGTTTTATTAACTGTCCTTTTAGGAACAACTGGTTTACTGATTGCATTGGAGAACAAAGGAGGCAATGCTGATAACTCCACATTATCCGAAAACCGTCAGGTAAAAATGGACAAGAACGTTTATTTTGCGTATCGTTCGTTCTGGCCAGAACATGAAACGATGAAGAAGTTTATGAAATGTGGAGTTCATACCTTCTGTATTTTCCCGTCGAGTACATATAATTCACTTGGGGAACCCTATAGTAAATATCCCCTTGTCTGGAGATATCCGGAAAAATATGACTGGAAATCACTGAATCGTCAGTTCGATGAAATAATAGCCTTTGATTCCCAGGCGGAATTTCTCTGTATGGTCGATCTGAATACACCGGTCTGGCTGACACGTATGCTCTCCATGAAGGGAGACGGCAGTTTCGATAGTTTTATCGATCTTGTCAACTGCCTTTCCAATCAGGAATGGCAAAAAATGACAATGAAATATCTTGAAGATTATATCAAATATACAGAGAAAAATTATGGTAAACGGATTCGCGCCTATATTCTTGTCTGTGGTCAGACCGACGAATGGATGAACTACAGTAATAATCGGACCTGTCGTGCTCGGGAAGCCGCATTTAAAACCTGGTGTCAAAAAAAGGGTGTTCCTGTACAGGACCAGCCGATCGCTTTTTCAAGATACGATCATCCGACATTCGAAAATTTTGTTCGAGATCCGTCTAAAGAAAGAGATGTCCTTAATTCACTCCAATTCGAACAAGATCTGGTCGTCGATTCCATAATCAATTTTGCGAAGAAGACCAAGGAGATTACCGGTGGTACAAAAGAAGTTGGGGTCTTTTTCGGTTATATTATGGAATTGACCGGATTACGAATGATTAATAGTGCCCATTTGGAATATGAAAGGCTTTATGCGGCTCCGGAACTGGACTTCTTTATTAGTCCAGGAACCTATTCCGCACGGAAAATCGGCGAAGGAAGTGGCTTTATGATTCCGAACGAAACCCGTCTCCTCAATGGTAAAGGATTTATGCATGAAATTGATCATCGAACCACAACCTATAATTATAATCTGAACGAATTCGTTAATATAGGTTGGATGATTCCCTGGAAAACGGAGCAGGAAGATATTGTCGGATTACGACGTGAACTCTGTCTCGGATTAATCAATCATTCCTCCGTTTGGTTCTTCGATATGTGGGGAGGCTCCTTTAAAAACGATAGTGCTATTGAGAATATGGCTGTTATGAAAAAGGTCTGGGACAAATACAGTTCGGACCGAAGTGTGTCTGCGGCACAAATTCTGCTTGTCGTCGATCCACAGAGTACCATGTATTTATCTGATCGTGACAGTCGTTGCGGACTTGTTCATAATGCCATGCGCAATCGACTCAATCAGGTGGGAGCGCCTTTTGCTGTCTGTTCTTTTAACGATCTGGCTAAAATTGAGTTGGATCCGTATCGCTTGATTATTATGACGGATGAATGTCTGATAACTCCGGAACGGGCAGAACTTCTCAAGAAAAAAGTACTCTCTTCCGATCGGACTGTTCTTTGGCTCTACGCACCGGGTATTTCTGACGGAACCAATCTTGATATCAAACGGATTCGGAATTGGACCGGAGTTGACTATGGAACACCTGGTATTAATAAAGTCAAAATGAATGGTTGGACTTCCATTTATATTCACCAACACGAGGCAGTAACAACGGCTATTCTTCGTCAGTTAGCCCAAGAGGCGGGCGTTTCGATTTATATTCAGGATTATATGCCTGTTTATGCAACGGGCAAACTGGTAGCCGTCCATCTTAAAGATGGTGGTAAAAAAAGGGTGACTCTTCCTAAAAAATACAATAAAGTAGTCGAAGTATTTACAGGTCGGGTCGTTGCGGAAAATTCTGATTCTTTTGAATATGAATTTCAAACTCCGGATACGGCCCTGTTCGAACTGCAAAAATAACAAGTAGTATTTAATACCGGTTACAGTTCCTGTAACCATTCTCGAACGATTTTGGAACCACGGATATCACGGCTAAACACAGATAGTCTGTCGTAAA
>CAYUAP010000061.1:0-30024 GCA_964442735.1 uncultured Planctomycetaceae bacterium
GCACTGTTTTTATACTCAAGACCGTTTTAATGCCTTGTTTCAAAACAGGCGAGACGCCTGTTTTGAAGGATGCGGACGAGACGTCCACTTCGCGTAACAACAAGATCATTCCGGCCTGAAATATATCTGGAATATATTGTTGTTATTTACTGTAATCTCTTTCTAATCGCGTGGCAATCTCTCTGATTTCCCTGTACGGCATTCTGTTTCCGCTTTTATAGGATTTCGTTTCAAACATGAGAGGTCCTGTATAACCTTTACGAACCAGAACCGACATAACTTTATGCCAATCAACATGACCTTGATAGGGAACCCAATGCCGTTCATCAATATAGTCGTAATCGGAAATATGGGTTGTAGACATACAGAGAGTTGAGTTATTGGCAAAATCTTCGACCCGTTCCTGTAGAAGATGGTTGGTATCAAAACACCAATGGGCATTGCTGCCGACCTGTTTCATAATATAATTCAATTCGTCAGAAGTATTGGCCAGACATGTTCGCGGCAGATTTTCCATGGCAAGAATAATATGATTTTCATTTGCCTTTTGACTCAACATACGAAATGTTTCAATACTGTTTTTGATATGTTCCGGACGATCTTTTATATCAATTGGTTCCGCGCTGGAGTGAATAACGAAAATCTTGGCCTTAATAATGGAATTCCAGGCAAAAAGTTTCATGGTTTCGGCAATAATCAAATTTCTATTTTCCACGTTAGGAGAAGAAATATCGAATATATGACTGAACGGAATATGTACGGACCACACTTCCAGTCCCAATTGATCGCATTCTGTCCGGAATTTTTTGATCCAGTCAAGTTTCTGTTCGTCCGTCAAATTTTTAGCGGGGAGTGACATTTCAACACAGTCGAAACCGGCTTTTTTAACGTCGGGTAATTCGTTTAAAGTCGAATCACTATATCCGGACATGGAAATACCGACTTTCCAGTTAAGTGGTTTTTGAGCAGTTACGTTAAAATAGCCGAGACGTCGCGCCTTCCACCATGCTCCTAAAAGGTCGTAAATACCGCAACTTGAAACTTTATTAAAATCGATACGTAAAATGGAGTCGGCAAGTAAACGCTGCTGCGTTACCGGGAATTCGAAGTTGGGTGTCATTAGGATTGTCAATGGAATTTCTCCGCTCTCCCGGATATTATACCATATTTCCCGATAATGACCGTTTAGACCACCCACAGTACGCCAGTCGGCAGGTCCTACAGCCGTTAAATCCATTTCAGCCGCCTTTGTTTTGACCCCCGAAGCACGAATGGCTATATTATTACTGACTTTTATCATAATATCACGTATTTGATTACGCAGTTTTTCTTCCGGCTCCAGACGGTAAAGCAGGTCAAGTGACGATAACATTTGGAGAAGAGCATATGATGTCGTCTGCTTGACCGGATTGGCCGAATGATCGATTGCATATTGAATTTTCGAGCGCCACAGAGTTTTGTATTTGATGTCACCGGTAACATCCCAGGCGGCAGCATAAATCATGGGTAGTCGTGCCGTTTCATGATCCATAACTTCTTCCATTTTACAGATGGCTCGTCGACATCGACTACCGTCGGAACAGAGAAAATCATAATCGTTTTCCGGAGTAACATTCTTTATCATACGGTCAGCAACAGCCGCAATAATTTTTGAGATACGCGCTTTCGTTTCCCTATCGGATAAAGGACTGCGCCAGTATTCCCATAACGAATAGACCGCATGGGTAACCTGGTCCCGGGAAGAATTAATATAGGTTAAACCCGGCGCCCGTGGACTGACCCCTCGTGCAATAAAGCCGGGTGACTTGTGTACCGTTGCACAAAGCTCAATTCCTAAAAAGACTTTATGCGCCGCCTCAACTAAATCTTCCTCTCCCGTAACGGCATAACGATCCAGTATCATGGAAAGTATAACACCTCCGGAAATCATACAGTCCTCCATACCGGTTCCATAACCAAAGACGTTGGGCGATTGGGCCCGGACTTCTTCCGGAGTCGGAAGATCTGCCAATTCCTTGCCCGGTTCGTAACTCGTTAAAAAATCATAGAACAAATTGGTGGACGGTGAATAGAATTTCGTCCATATTGTATTCCAAGCCGCATCGGCCTGCCTGTCCAATTGCGCTAATTCTTCCGGCGAAAACGTTACTCGATTCGATTTTTCATCGCCTGATACTGAAATAGAGGCGAACATCAGAAGCGATAATAAAACAAACAAAATTCTCCTTGACATAGAATCTCCTTCATAAAACGGTCCAATAAAGAATTCAACTATTTCCGGATTGTAACTGATTTTTCAGTGTATTGCAATAAAGTCGAGAAGAAAAATCGACAATTCAAAATAAAAACCCGAGTATAAATAGAATACAGATAAAACGTACAAATATAGTATAATATTTTCATATTTCATAAAGAAAAAAGCCTTTCTGAATGGCGAAACAGGTAAAACGGGAAAAAAGTGCAAAACGGACAAAATGGATAAAACGGACAAAAGGATAAAACGGACGAGATGTCTGTAATTTTAATTTTGGTATTATTGTCAAACTTTCATTTTCCGGTTCGCTCCGTGGAACCAAACTGTCAGGGGCACCAGTTAGAGAATAACGTGGACGAAAATCCACTATCGTCCCTCCCTCTTCCGATTGTATCTACTCAAGGCCGTTATAAAAGTCTATATAAAAGTCTATTTTCCAAACAGGCGAGACGCCTGTTTGGGGGAATGCGGACGAGACCTGCCTGCCGTCAGGCATGGCGTTCGTGCTCCCAGGAAATGCCGAATCTATAACGTCCTAAAGTATTAGATTATATTCCCCTGAACGTCAGGAAAAGCAGTGTAAAATCCGTTTTCGAGGAATCGTGAACCGTTCGTTTTTCATGTTACACTCTAAATTATAAAAATATTTTGCCATTTTGTGGAAATTCCTCTTGTATTTTTCTGAAAAAAACATAACAATCTTCCTGAAAAGGAATTTTATCGTATAATAGACGGTAATCGTATTCAAGGATATAATAGGAGAACCATGACGGAGTGACAGGACAGAAACGAAAAGTGGCTGTTTTATTGGTACCGTCATTGGAAGGAATACCGTATTATTCGGTAAAGAAGGAATATAAAACATAAGACAGGACGAACAATATGTTTCAGGAAAAACAGATATCGGCCATAGAAGCAATGGCGGCAGGATATCAAGATTATCAGCGGCAAAGAAGTATGACGTTAGGAGATCTTCTTCTGGAAAATCGAATTATATTTTTACAGGGGGTGATCACCAATGAAACGGCAAATGAATTAGTAATGAAACTGCTTTATTTACAGAGTGAAAACAGGCGGAAGGACATTCATTTTTATATAAATTCCCCTGGGGGCAGTGTATCGGCGACCTTGGCCATTTATGATACGATGCAGATATTGAGTTGTCCCGTAGCGACCTATTGTGTAGGTTTGGCGGCAAGTGGAGGAGCCATATTACTTGCGGGAGGTACGAAGGAGAAACGATTTGCACTTCCCCATTCGAAGGTCATGATACACCAGCCTTGGGGAAATGTCGGCGGCCAGGTCTCCGATATAGAAATACAGGCACAACAGATTCTGAAAGATCGAGAAGTATTAAATCAAATATTGGCCGTTCATACCGGAAAACCAATCGAACAAATAGCCAAGGATACGGATCGTGACTTTTATTTGGATAGCGCAGAAGCAAAAGAGTATGGCGTTGTCGACGATATATTACAAAAAACGGCAGCTAAAGCGGACGACGAGTAAAATAAACAATCATAGAAACAAACAATCATAAAAAAATTAATCATAAAAATAATCAAGGGAAGATATAATTAAGGATTTTAAGTCATGTTGGTACCTATAGTAATAGAAAAGAACGGTCGGGAAGAACGTTCGTATGATATTTATAGCCGTCTTTTAAAGGACCGTATAATTTTTCTGGGATCGCAAATCGATGATGAAGTGGCTAATATAATCGTGGCGCAAATGCTCTTTTTGAATTCGGAAGAGCCGGAAAAGGATATTCATTTGTATATAAATTCCCCGGGCGGAAGTGTGACAGCCGGTATGGCCATTTACGATACGATGCAGTATATTGGTAGTGATGTTGCGACCTATTGTATAGGACAGTGCGCATCGATGGGGGCCCTCTTGCTGACCGCAGGCGCTCATGGAAAACGATTTTCACTTCCCAATTCGCGTATAATGATCCATCAGCCGTTGGGCGGAATGGAAGGAACGGCGGAGGAAATACTGATTCATGCCCGTGAATTCACTACGATTAAGGCCAGATTAAATAATATTTTAATAAAACATACCGGTCATTCGCTGGAAAAAATCGAGAATGATACCGATCGTGATCGATTCATGTCCGCGCAGGAAGCGTGTGATTATGGTTTAATCGATCAAGTTATCGAAGAAATGAAAAAACCAATGGCGGACAAGTAGTTTCGTCCCTATATTTCAGGAAACCAAATTCCAGGCAAGGATGCTGATCATGAAAAAATGTTTTCATTTTATTGACAAGGTTGTCAAGGACAACTTTTGTGGATTTTATGTAAATCGAAGGAAGGTGCTTCCACTGTTCCTATTGGGAATAATGACCGGAATTTTGATTTTCTCGGTCGGTTGCGGGCCGACACGTCGGCAATATGCCATAAATGAGGCCTTGTTAATCGACCAGACACGAATACTGGAAGACGAAATTTATCGAACGCGATCAGAACTGGAACGGTGTCTTCAGGAAAACAGACAGTTACAGGCCAAACTGACAAAAGAGGAATCGAATGGAACCGCCTCCAATAAAGTCGTGGACCCGAATCAAAATCAGGAGCTTCTGCCGATAACAACCTCTTCCCGTAATGTACGGAACTATCAAACCATGCGGGAAAATCTTCCTAGCGAAACAATTCCGTCCCAAGTGATAAAAACACGTTCGGCAAAACAACAGAGTGGAATAAATGCCTCCCCGAATTCAAAAAATGTTCCACAACAGTCGATACAAATGAATTCGGGACAGGCGCCCGCTAATGTACAACCAAATGCAGTACAACCAAATGCAGTACAACCAAGTGTGCAGAAGACTCCGGGAGGATCTGTCAATAATGGAAGTCCAACATCAGCCGCGCCCGGAACTCTACCACAAATTCGTCAACCCAATTTACTTCAGCCGAGTACACAAAAGACCTCTTCCAATGTCTATAATCCCGTCTGGCAACAGAATGAAAATTATGTCCGACAAGAAATTAATCAAACCAGTTATGATTTACAAGTTCCAGAAGAAAATGAATTGAAATGGAGCCCCTTGGAAAATTAGAGGAAAATGGCAATGTTTCGATATCGGCTTTTCCCGCTGTCCATGGCAGGAAGTGATTATTGTACCAATGTTCACTCCCCTTCCCATGAACGGAACAATGTCTTTTTGAAAAATGTAACCATTCACGAACGATTTTGGAACCACGGATATCACGGATAAACACCGATAGTCTGCCGTATAATGTAATATTTTACAATAACTAACGAAACAATTTTATCTATGATAATAAATAATTTTATCATAAAAAATTTGTTTGCCAAAAAAATATCCGTGAAAATCAGTGCTATCCGGCATTTTACTTTATATCCGTGAACGGTTACTCTAAAAGAATGTATTCGAATTGGTCGGACAATTTATACTGTACGATGTTATAAAATCGGCAATTCCTGGGAGCGCGGACGCCATGCCTGACGGCAGGCAGGTCTCGTCCGCATCCTCCAAAACAGGCATTGTGAACGACCTTGAGTATAAAAACATGTAATATAAAAACATGTAATTTATTAACGTTTTTTAAGCCGAACTCTGTCGGCTTGCAGTTGGCTTGCATAGAATCAGGCGACGTTCATTTTCTGTTCCAGTGATTCGATGGTGCCACCCTTCGTTTCCGGCATTAATTTCCAGGCGAAGAAGAATTGGAGCAAGGTCATACATCCGAAAAAGACGAAGACGTAATTTCCGAAGGAAGCGGATGCCATGGGAAATAACCAGGAAATGATCGTACACATAAACCAATGGGTAAAACATCCCAGCGCCTGACCTTTTGCCCGTATAACGTTGGGGAAGATTTCAGCGATGAAGACCCAGATAACGGCCCCTTGCGAAACGGCAAAGAACGCAATAAATCCCATAATGGCCGCAATGGCAATAACAGGATTGGCATTTTCACCGAGTCCAATCTGCCAGGCGGCCAGAAAGTGCATAATGGTCGTTCCCAAGGCACCGACCATCAGGAGCGGTCGTCGACCGAATTTATCGATAAAGAAAAAGGCCAGAATTGTAAAGGTTAAATTGACTGTACCCAAGCCAACAGTTGCGGCCAAGGCGGCACTCGGCCCCATAAAAGCTTTAAAAATACGAGGCGCATAGTAGTTGATTGCGTTTATACCGGATAACTGATTGAACATGGCCACGGCCCAGGCAAGGAATATAATATACAGAAACTTTTTCTGAAATAACGGAACGTTTTGCTGACTTGCGACACTCTGAAGTGAAAGACATATGTCATCAACAGTCTTTTGCGCGTTTTGATCACCCACCCGATTAAGTATTTTAAGCGATTCCTCTTTACGACCAACCCGAACCAGCCAACGTGGACTTTCCGGGATCGTAAACAAAAGAAGAAAGAAGATTAAAGCCGGAATCGCCTCAATACCCAACATGAGACGCCATTTGATCGGATCAATGGCCATTGGCGTACTGACAAAACAATTTGACAGCGAGACACAACAGTTCCAGAGCGTAGATTGCGCATCAATAGCCCCCGCCAGAATGTAGTTGGAAATATAGGAAACCAGAATACCGAAAACGATATTGAGCTGGTTCAAGGCGACTAATCGTCCACGAACCGGACCGGGCGCTATTTCGACAATGTATAATGGAACGACAACAGAAGAAGCCCCAATGGCAATACCTCCGATACCGCGCATAATAACGAGGGTCTCCCAATTTGGCGGAAACGCGCAACCAACGGCAGAGACGAAGAAGAAAACGGCAATTAATAACAGGGATCGTTTTCGCCCCATCCAATCGGCAGGACGTCCAATACAGAATGCACCAAATAAAGTTCCTATCAGTGCAATGGAAACAGTAAAACCATGCCAAAAATCGTTTAAGTGGTATTCAGCCTTTATGGCTTCTTCACATCCGGAAATAACACCGGAGTCGAACCCGAAAAGAAAGCCACCCAATGCGGATACTATAATAACGTACAGCAAGGTAAAACTACATAATGATTTCGGGGAAGGGGGAGCAGAAGGGGGGACCATAAATACCTCTCTTTATAATAGTTAATATTGATACAAAACTTGGGCAGACGCGTATAAACCGCATACTACCGGAGTTCCAAATTCAAAAAAATCCAAACCAAATGATAAAAAACCGGAGCGGCAAAACAAAGAGAATCAATTCGGTCCAAAATACCATTATGACCTTCCACGAGTGTTCCGTAATCGGCAACACCACGGTCTCTTTTTATGGCGCTCATTGTAATACTACCGGCAAAGCCCATTAGGGAAATAATAAATCCGGACAGAGCCACCTGCCACCAGAATCGAAATGGCATAAAGGTCCAGAGAGCGACAGCCAGAAGAGCCGTTGAAAATGCGCCACAAAACACACCTTCCCAGGTTTTATTCGAATTGATCGTCGATGCAACCGGATGACCACGAAGTACCGAAGACCATAGATATTGAAAAATGTCACTTAACTGTATCAGGAGTACAAAACAGAAGAGGAGTGACAGATTAACGGCCATTAGAGTTTTTCGTGGTGTCTCGACAGGAAGAACCATTTCTTGTTCCACGGAATCGGTTTGTACTTTATTGTCATTGCCGTTTGTCATCACCGCTTTTTCTATTGGAGCAATGACCCTGTTTTCTATTCCTTCGGCAAAAATCTCGGACGCAATGACCTGTTTATTCTGTTCGATCGGCAGATTTAAAGTTAAAAGAGCCGGTGCAAAACTAATGGAATAGACGCAAATGAGCAGACCAACCTGAATTTTGGCGATTCGTTCGAGAAAACGCTGTGGATCCCCCGAGACGGCAATCGTTGCCGGTAAAATCAGGAACGCATAGGCCGGAATTAAAATGGAGAAAACCTGATAGGTTCCAATACCAAACAGAGAACGGAACCAATTGTCACTGACGCCAACGAGAATGAACTGGAGAGGCGTACAGAGGAAAAAAATACCGACGAGAGTTCCATGGTCCGCAGGCCGGGTAGGAGTCAGGGTAATATATTCCCGGAGTGCCCAAAAGGATATGAGACCGAATAAAAAGATCGTTGCCACGGGACCTACCAGAAGGGCACAGGTCAACGAACCAAACAGGAGCCACCAACCGCGAATTCGGGAACGACATGTATCCAAAATGGACGCGTCGATACCGAAATCGCGGTAACTCCGAAATATTTCCACAACAGCAGTCGCCAAAACAAGTAGTAAAAGCGTTCCACTGACCAGAATGAGAGCTTTATAATCCATTGACGTTTATTATTTCTTCTTCACTATTTCACTATTTCATTATCTGTTATTTTTCCACCATTTCCGGAAGGAGCCTTCTTTAGGCGGCAGTGGAAGTGCGCGTCCACGAGTCCATCGACCGAGTAACCACGGATGAAACGGGAGGAATGGGGCGAGACGAATTCCAATTTTAACGCCCCACATCATTAGTTTATAGCGCCAGGCCCGTTTCATACCGATCGAATAGGCCTTCCAGGTCATAGAATCCAAAAAGGAACGGACGGGAGGCGCCTTTTCCTCGACGGCCTCATTTCGCAGTCGAATTAATTGATGGGCCAGATCCACTTTAACAGGGCATATTTGCGAACAGGCCCCACAAAGCGAGGAGGCGAAGGGCAATTTACCCGCTTTATTAACACCGATGAGGAGCGGAGTTAAAACGGCGCCCAAGGGGCCGGGATAGACCCAGCCGTAGGCCCAGCCGCCAACCTGTCTGTAGACCGGACATCGCGCCATACAGACCCCACAACGAATACAATGGAGCACTTTACGATGCTGCGGTAGAGCCAAGGCCTTCGTTCGTCCATTATCGATTAGAACGACATACATTTTTCGTCCTTCCGTCGGTCCGCAGAAGAGATGGGTGTAGGACGTCAGTTTCTGGCCCGTTGCCATTCGTGGAAGCATATTGAGGAAGAGCGGCAAATATTCGATCCGCGGAATCAGTTTTTCGATTCCCATAAGCGCAACGTGTATTTTCGGAGCCGTTGTGGATAATCCTATATTGCCTTCGTTTTCAACTAAACAAAAAGATCCGGTATTCGCGATCCCAATATTAATACCGGAAATTCCCATATCGGCATGAATGAATTTATCACGAAGTACTTTTCGTGCAATCATTGTTAACTCTTCGTGCTCTTTTGTAAAGGGGATATTTAGTTTTTCGGCGAAAAGATGGCCTATTTCCTCGGCACTCAAGTGCGTAGCCGGTGTAACGATATGGGTAGGTCTTCGTCCGGTCAACTGAACGATATATTCACCGAGGTCCGTTTCCAGGGCCTGAATTCCCTCTTCCGCAAGCGCATGATTCAGGTCGAGTTCCTCGGAAACCATCGATTTTCCCTTAACAATGGTTTTAACGTTATTTTCGCGGGCAATATTAATAATGATATGATTGGCTTCGTCTGCGTCTTTAGCCCACAGAACGGTAACCCCTTTGGCCGCTAATTTATCGGTAAACTCAACCAAAAGTTCGTCCAGATGGGCTAGAGTATACGCCTTGACATCATGGGCGGTCTGCCGCCATTGCGGCCAGGCATCTATTCCCCAACAGAGTTCAAGACTGGCCTGTGCACTTCGTTCGGCGGATATCGCCAACGATTCCGAACCATGTGGCTCGGCAAGGTTTTTATTTTCCTCTTTAAGAAAAGCTGCCCCTTCATATCGCTTCTGATCTGCGGACATTCCGATAATCTCCCATTTCTTCCGAATACGTTGTTTTCAATTTTTATTTCCAAATAAAATTTTATGAACTTGAAATTGTTCATAAAATCTCTATAATTATTTTCTAATTAAATGGGAGTTGTGTCAAGAACCCGCCCATTATTTTTACCGATTTTAACAAAAACAGGAGAAAAATTTATGCTAAAGAGAGTTTTATGCGTTATTGCCATTTTGATTTACTGCAATTTTACGCGTTCGGAGGAGGTTTATGAATTGTGGCCTCAATTAGCTCCCGGTGAAACAAAAAAAGAAGCCAATAAAGAGCAGAGTCCCGGAAGCGCCCAGGAAATAACGAATCCTAAATTATATGTCTTCCGCCCTGAAAAAAAGACAACGGATACCTGCCTCCTGGTCATTCCCGGTGGAGGATATAATTCCTGTTTTTATGCTGGTGAAGGTTTTCCCAACGCCCATTGGTGGAATGATAAAGGTGTAACCGTTTTTGTTCTCGTCTATCGCGTTCCCCGTCCACAGAATAAACCGATCTATATTTCCGCCTGGCAGGATGGGCAACGAGCCGTCCGCTTTATTCGTGCCAATGCCAAAAAATTCGGGATTAATCCAGAAAAAATCGGTGCTCAAGGATACTCTGCCGGTAGTCATCTGACACTACTACTCGCTCTCAATAGTCAGACACCCTCCTATCCACCCCTTGACGAACTCGATAAAACCCCCTGCCATGTCAATTTTGCCATGCCTGTTTACCCGGCCTACGTTCTGGATGATGGTGCAATCGGCCCCAATGAAGCTAACGGTAATTCGGCCAAAATTCTGGATACCTTTAAATTCGATGCAAAAACACCCCCCCTCTGTCTGATCCATGGCGATAATGATATCTATTCCCCCATGGGCTCCGTTCAGGTCTATCATCAGCTTCGTAAAATGAATATTCCCTGTGAAATACATATATACGCAACAGCCGTTCACGGCTTTATGCACTGGGATAACCTCGAAGGCGCAAAAAAATGGCAGGATCGTTGTTACGACTGGATGAAAACAATGAAATGGCTTGAGTAAAAGGAATGAAATCTCGGTCCTTAAACCGTTTTAAACTGTAAAATCGTTGTTTTCATTAATTTTAATTAAATCCCTTGATGTATTCCAATCGACTTAATATTTCTCTTTTTCCCGGAACAGAACACAATTTACCATTAACGATGATTTTCCTATATCATTTTACCGATTTTTTAGAGTAATATCATTGCTAATCTTGATGGTTTTTAATCAAAAAAACGATTTTCAAGAAACTATTTGGGTAAAATGAACTCTAAAAAAGTAACTTCAAATCCCATGGTAGAATTGTGATGATTGAAGGATTTACAGGATCTGGGCAATTAAAAATTACGAAGATATCCCAAACGGTAATCCCGTTATAATTGACATATCATTTTTAACTACGCCTGGATTTTGAGAAGACTTGGGAAATTTCCTCTTTTTTTATTGGAAGTTCTTGCGGTCTTTGATTAAACTAAATATAATGGTAGACTGTGTGTTATTATAGGTAATTCAGGTAGTCATGGTTGAATAGGTAAAACAACAAAACTTTTCGTTTCTTGTTGTATCCTGAAACTGTTGCAATTTTTGTAACAACGTAACTGAGGAATATAAAAATGGCAAATTCCGGTAAATGGTTTTTAGGTGGTCTTTTAGATCGCGTATTAGGTCGAAAGCAACACGCTTCCCTATGGAATCGAAATGGTAAAAAGGAAATGAAAGAGCGTATGCTGACGATGGAGCCTCTGGAAGAGCGGCAGCTTCTCGCGGTTAGTCTGGCCGAGTTTAGAGCGATTGCTTCAGCGTATCCCGAATTTACAATGGGAACGTATATGACGACCAATATAATTGAGATTACCGCACATAATCTTTCGGCGTCGTCGTTTAATAGTGCTCTTAATTCGGCAATGGCAACGTCAGGTAACGATCTAATCTATATTCGGACGGCCAACCCCAATTTTATGATTGATTTTGGTGATGTTGTTACAACTATTGATTACGATCCGGTGACGTATGGATCGATAACGATTGTCAGTGACGGAAATACCCCACTCCAGCTTGTCTCCGATACATCCTCGGTCTTAAAGATCAGTTCCGGAATAGTCCAGCTTGGAAATCTCGAATTAATCGGACTGGAAAAAGACGGTGCCACGGTCAAGAGTTCCATTTTGGAAATCGGTTCCAGCGCAAAGGTAGTTCAATCGGATGTTACCCTGACGACGACCACCTATTGGGATCAAACATTACAAGATGGTTCCGATGCCCGTATTACCTATAAAAATGGTATTTGGTCGGTTGATTTTCAAATGGCCCCACAGAGTACCGTTCGTTCCTATATTACCGGCCTTGAAACCCGGGATCAAGTGGATGCGATCCTGGCAAACCGGGTTACTACAAACGAAGGTTCCTATGTCGATGATAATTATTACGACGCGGAACTGACCGGAACGTATAATCTGGATGACAATTTAAGTTGGGCGGCAACTGCCGCCGATATGTTGTCCTATACCGGTTGGGGTATTAAATCCGGGAAGACAGAAGATGAAGTCTTTAGTTACTTCAATTCGAATTGGAGTAATCAGAAAAATTATGTTGAAGGTGGAATTGAATGGTATATGAACGGAACGGTTTCCACCTATAATCCGACCTATTCCACTGTAGATGACGATGGAAATGTGACCAGTACAAGTGGCGATATTTGGGCGAGTCCTACTGCGAATGGTGGCAATCTCTACGGTACCGCCTATAGTTATAATGACTATGGTGGGAGTTTTACTTCCCGAAGTATTTTCAATAGTGTTTGGACGAGTGGTACTTCTCCCATGAAGACAGTCTCCAATCTGTTGGAAGGTGGATTTGCCGTTTCAACGAATATTTCCTCCAATATTACGAAGACAACGACGACCACAACAAATATTTATGTTGGCGGTGTTTTGACGGATACTTCCGATGAATCGGCCTCGGTTTATGATTATCGTTACGCAACCAGTGCCGTTACTATCTGGGGATATATGTATGATTCCTCCCTGTTGGCGACCTCGACGGATTACTATCTCGGTATATATGCGACAGATCCCCAGAGTGATATGGGATCTCCCGCCTCTTCCATGCCGGACCGTCTTTCCCTCTATACCATGCAATGGGTTCCCGCGACGGGAGGTATGGATTATTATTCCTATGAATTTTCCACTCTCGGTTCAAAAACCTATTACTATACACCCACAATTACGGAAACCACCACAACTGCCGATGGTGTTGTTACTCGAAAGGAAGTTATTGTTCAGACCGTTGATTATACGAAGGGTCGTGCTGGCAGTTTTTCCTATTTAGCCATGGCCGCAGGTCGAGCCCCTGTTTCCTCCGACCTCTATGAACCAAATAATACGGCGGCGCAGGTTGATGATACCTCCTTGAATCCTCTAAAAGGTACAAACAGTTCCAATCTCGGTATTGTGGAAGGAGAATATAAAATAGCAGGTCTGACTCTTGTTGATAGTGACCCGGAAGATTGGTTTAAATTCCAGACGGAAAAAACGTCGTCTATTGGTGACTCCGTTTCCGTTGAATATAATAAAACGCTCTTTTCCGGCGATCTGCAGATCTACCTCTATACCCGAATTAATGGCGAACTGACCCTGCTCGAAGATTATAATTATACCAAGACAACCTTGAGTAATGTTGATGAATACGGTAGTGGTGTAGATCGTTATAAATTATCAATTAATTTCAAGGGACTGCCTCCTGGAGAATATTACGTACAGGTCCGTCGTTTGGATAGTACCGTCGATTGCAAAAATTATGACTTGATCTTTGTTACCTGTTCCGACGACTATTTCGAAGTCAATAATACTCGATCCGATGTCGATAACAGTCCGGTTTGGGATCCCACAAGTGATCAGTATTCACCGAATTTGGGTGCCTTAACAGAAAATACGGTCTTGTCCGATCTTGTTCTTAAACAAGAAAAAGCCTATTCCAGCCAAACGGTAACGGAAACAGATGCCTATCGGTTTACAATGACCGGTTATGGCGGATCCAATTCCTATATAGATCTGATTTTTGATGATACCAATTTGAATATTCAGGACGCCTATCTGGAACTTCGAATTTTCAAGATGGGAGACAGTGCCTATTATGGATCCAATCCGAATTCCTGGGGAGTCCTTGTTGCCACAGGAGAAGAAATTGAATCCGGGGTACTTCGTGCATCTCTCGAAGGGTGTGATCCCGGCATTTATTATATTAAAGTCGATGGTTATATCGGAGCGGAAAACCTCCTGAACTACAAAATCAACATTAATCTTCGTAATGCCGACGATCCTGAAGGTATTGGTGTTACGTCCAAAGCTGATTTTTATGTTACCAATCCTGATGATGTTGATTGGTCAACTCCGCTCGTTATCTCGAAGGAAAAATATGAACAGTTTGATCCGGAAACAGGTTCTTCGTCTTCGTTTAGCAGCGATTACATCTTCTATTCCCAGGATACCATCTTCGCGAATATTTCCTTCGCAACAGCCAATGATTCCTCCGATAACCAAGTCTACGACATAAAGGTCGTGTTTGAAATCAATGGCACACGATTGGATTATACTTTAGAAGTTCCGGTTGAAAAAGGAAATCTGGCGGATAATCCCAATCTTTTGCGTGATTTTGTTTTTGCAAAATTACTCAATGAAGTTGTTGTCAGTGCCTACGATGGCAAATTCTATAATGGTACAGAAGAATGGGATAACGATTTTCAAGACGGAATGGTAATTTCCGTTCTCAACACACAGCAATCGGTTGAATGTGGATATATTTTTGACAATGGTCGTTTTGTAGCCATTTCCACTTCCAATCCCTTGACAAATGGCGCGACAGTTACCATTGAAAACACAGGTAAAAAACTTCAGGTTGTAACCAATAACTGGTTAATCAACGGCCAATCCTATTCGGCCATATACCGCGACGATACGGAGGTTAAATCGAATAGTGAACTGTGGGGTTATGCCACAACGGATACGACTGTTGCCTTAACCATGTTGACTTCTGCAGCCGGTCAGGAAGTTAAATATATCTATAATAATGTCAATGTAAAAAGCCGATTTACGTATCCCAATAATATCGGTTTCACCCCGGCAAATGGTACCTTGTTTGCCACGACAAGAGATGGAAATGTCGAATATTATATCTACAATCGAGTTTCGGTCAGTGGACAGAATATCGCTACTTTTACTCGTGTCTATATTGACCTTTCAGTGTTTGAAACCCCCATCATTGGCGATCAGGTATCTCCTTCTGTTACAAATGCTCTTGTTTCTGATAAAGGCTTGACGTTTTTCTACAATGAACAGCGCGGCGAACTGTATCAGTCCATCACGGTACCGAATGGCTCTATGATTTCGGCAACAACTGTTGATGGTACGACCAAGTCACTAATGTATCAAGGTGTTTGTACCTATGAAAGTGATTTATATGCCGGAGTTCAGGTCGGTGATGGCCTTTTCCTGGAGAATTATTCCGGAACGACAACTGGCTTGCAATATGGTATCTATACCAACCTGGAATTTAAAGATGGTAAATTCTATAATGGCAGCAATATTATTTTAATCAACAACAACAGTCTGCTCAAGAACGCCGATGATTTAACAGTTCTATTTCTGGATAACACACTCTGGACCGGTTATAAATTGGAGTACAACACGTCTACAGGTGGTAATAACTGCACCGTTGTTTCCTCGGGGCAGGAGATTATTTACATTCCGGGCGTTACATTGACTTCTGTTTTCCTTGATGCCGATGGAACGGATCCTGTTGACGATGATCAATTTATTATGAACAAGGGAACGTTTGATGAAAAAACGCTCATTTACAAATCCACAGATACATTGAATGGTTTCTATATCATGGAGGTACAGGACACACTGGTTCGAGTTGATGGTCAACTCTTCTCCGTTTCCGATAATACCTTCCATGAAACCTTTATTTATGGAACGGATGATTTCTTCATTGATGGTACTAAATTCCTCTTTTACGAAGATAATCTCCAGACAGAAGGTTTTGGAGCCAGTTATTTAAAGATTGCGCCTGCAAGTTTAACAACGCAAAATTTGACGCTCTACCAGAATAATTTGAACTTTATAATTTCTTCCGCCGATGGTTATGCGGAATATGATTATACCAATAACAATTATTCGCAAACCTTCCTTGTTTTCCGCCCCCAGGATGACTTTTTCGTTCCGAACGCGTCGTTTAACGAAATGATTAATTCGACAAATACAGTCGCGTATGAAAACGGTGAAAAAATGGATCCGACCCTCAAGTACAATCCGAATTTGGGTCCGATCACCGGCGATTATTCCGTTATAGACCTGGTTATGTTGACGGAACAGGATTGGTTCTCCTTCGAACTACAGGGTGAAACCAACGAGACGAACAAGGTTACAATCTCCTTCGAGCATGCTCTTGGTGACCTTGATCTGTATGTCTATAAAAAGTACAGCAATTATGCCAGCGGAATGCGTTTGGTCGGTTATAGTTCCACGTTGAACGACGAGGAAACCGTCAGTCTTAATTTCGGTTCAGAAGGTGAAGGAACCTATTATATTAAAGTTGTCGGTTTCAAGGGAGCCATTAATCCTAATTATACATTAAATATTGTCGGTGTTGAGCCAATTGCCGTCAATGATATCGAGTTGGAACTCGCGGATCCTGTTCTAAGCAATTCGTCCGCGAAGGTCTCTTGGAATAAAGTGGATTCGGAATCGGATTATGTCTTTGGTGGAGCGCCCGAATACTTTAGTACTTCCTATATTGAATGGATGATTGATCCAAGGGATGCCAGTGATCCGACCCGTGCCATTAGCGAACTGGAATGGGCTAATGCCGATAAAGCTACCGTTGGACGTGGCCTGAATTCCTATACGATTACCGGTCTGGATCCTGATATGAAGTATGTCTATCGTGTTCGTGCCGAGAATATGCGTACAACGGATAATTCCACTCCCTGGGTTAATGGTGAATTCGTTACCGAGGATTATTTCAATGATACACATTATTATGCCATTATTGTCGGCGGTACAACCTATAATTTCCCAAATGGTCAAACTATTTCGTTTGCATCGACCGATGCCGCCGGTGTTTATGACACCCTGATTGATTCTTCACCGCAATGGGTTGATTCCAATATTGAGTATTTAACAGGTTCGGTTACGTTACAACAGATTAATGATGCGTTTGCGCGAATTGCGGGCAAGGTTGGTTCCAGCGATGTTGTTTTTGTCTATATAACCGGTTTGGGGACGATACGTGCACAAGCGGGCGAATATGTCAGTTATATTGCGACCTTGAATAATGAATACGCGATTAGTGTCGATAGTTTGACTACCCTGTTGAGCAGTCTTGGTGCCGCGCAGACACAGGTCGTTTTGAATCCCTATTATTATGATTCCGCCGTATCTTCCTATAAACCCTATGACAGTACCTCCTTCGCAACGTCGATTACAGCGAAGGTGTCCGGAGTCGTCTCTGTAATTACAAATGCAGCAGCAGGCCAGAATATTATCCTCAATTCCAATGGAGTTGACCTTTTCGGAGCCGCAACGTCGACCGCATTGAAGTATAATGCTTCCACCGGTTATCGAAACGCCGACTACGATGGTGATGGTCGTGTCTCCATGCAGGAACTCTATTCATATGTTTATACAGAGGTGTCTACCACTACCAGTATGGACGAAACTCCTACATTCACTTGTAATAAAACAGTTGAATCCATTCTTCTCAAGGGGGAATGGAAGGAATCCGTCGATTACTTCCAGGAGAAAAACAATTGGTGGGATAATAATGGATTGGTTGTTTCCACGACCAGCGATGTCGTCGATAGTTCCGATGGTTATCTTTCCCTGCGCGAGGCTCTGAATTCCGGGTTCCTCGGTATGGTCTTGACACAGGATACAATTCTATATGATGGAACCACCATTACCCGCTCCGATGGAACTAAAGAAATTTTTAATTTCTCCACAACGACCTTGTTGCCGGGTGAAACTTTCACTATAGACGATGTAGAATATGAATATACACAGGGAATTCGAACTATTCTAACCGATGGTGATGGTATCCTGCCTTCCGAAACGTCCTTTACCTATAAAGAAACCTCCTACATTTATACCAAGGAAAATGGACTCAACGTTATAAAAGATCTCGAAGGCAATACAGTTCAGCTCTTTACGAGACAAAATCCAACGATTGATATTACCCTCGAAGATGGTACGGTCGTAACGGTATCCCAGGTTGGTATAAAGACGGAATCCAAGGTAATGGATACCATTGTATTCTCCGATCAACTGGTTGGTGATACTGTATTACTCGAAAAAGAACTCGTTATTGATAACGATACAACGGCCAACGTTGCTTCTTTAACAATTGATGGTTCCTCCATGGCAGGTACATTAGAGATTAATGCACAAAATAAATCGCGTCATTTCCATGTTACCAATACCGATGGTAAAGCGGTTACACTGGATTCCTTAATTCTGGTCAATGGTCAGGATGATTTCGGCGGATCGATTCTCAATAATTCCGATAATCTGTGGCTGGTCAATTCACTGTTATATAATAATACAGCGTTAGCCAATGGAAGCGCCGTTTATAATAATGACAGTTCAACCATGTACATTGTCAATTCGACAATTTCCCGTAATAATATTGCGATTGAGACCGTTCTGGAAGATGGAACCTGGATTCTTCGGAGTGGTGCTACTGAAGAAGAAAAGTTTGATATCGCCTCGACAACAATGGTTGCCGGTGAAATCTTTTTGATCGATGGTACCGAATATAAATATACTGAAGGTATCATGGTTTCCACGACACAGGGCGAAACAATTATGGTCAGTGATACCGCCTTTTCCTATAATTCCGTGACCTATACCTATCGGAACGTGAACGGTACCGTTAAATTCTATGATGTGGCCAGTCAGGAAATCGACCTGTTTGAACGTGTGGGATCGCTTGAGTTCACTGTTCGTTTGACCGATGGTACTTCTGCTGTCTTGTCGAAAACCGGTATTAAATCGGCAACGGAAATCATCTTGTCGTCCGTCTTTAACGATGATCAATCGAATATTAATGTCTATAACTCCATTATTTTCGGAAACGTTACCAGTGATAATCCCGATGATAATAAAACCGTTTATGACTTCTACTCGGTTCAACAGACGGATAACGTTGTTAAAAACTCCCTGTTGGGGGATTACTATGGTATTGACGCAACATCTTTTGCGGATAATAAAAATCTGACGCGTAATACCTATGAATCCAAAGGATATACGATTACAACCGATAATACCTTTAAAAATTTCGATAAAGCGGACTTCACAATTATCGATGCCGCGAAGGTCATTAATAAAGCGGATACAGCCTTGGCACGATACTGGGATGGTTCTCAAATTGTACTTGATCTAAACGGTGCTTCCCGTTCCATGTATGGTGGTGTCGATATGGGCGCCTATGAATGGACCAGTAATGATTTGAATATCGGTGTCAACGTTACTACTACAGGTGAAGATGATATTATCGGAAACGTAAAGACCTCTCTTCGCGAAGCAGTCAGTTACGCCGGTACTCCCAGTTTAAAGGAGAGTAAACTGACCGATCTGGAAGGGGAAAAGTTCGAACTCAATGGTTCGACTGTCTATGCGGAAAATGGTTTGTTTGTAACGCATAATGCAGGGAACTATATCCTGCTAAATGGTACGATCAATACTCTGGTTGTCGGTGATCAGATTATTCTTGACGCCGATGATCCTGATCTCCGTCTGGTCTTAACCTATAGTTTAAATGAAACGACTGGAGAATACTTCTTCGCAACCAGTACCGGTATGGTTGTTACGCCTCCAGACAACGACACCAGTGTAAAATATATTGCCACTGGTACAACGCTTGAACGAGATGCCGTTTATAAAAATACAAAATCTGTTTCTTTCACCGATTTCCAACTTCTGGATATTGTGACTTTCGAAGATAATGTATCGACTGGTGTTATCCGTTATAACGATAATGGTGATATCATTTTGAACATTACAGAAATTATCGGTAGTACGATTACCTTTGATCTGAACGCCATTCGTGATAACGATTTCGGCGGCGATACAACTGAATGGCGTAATTATGTTTCTAATGGTGTATTGACCATTAAAATTTCCGAAGACGTCATTTCAATTTATTCAGGTGTTACGATTAGTACGGCCAATATTACCGGAGATGACAGCAATGCCTTTAAAGAACTGGTTATTACGCTGGATAATACAGCGGGGACCGTACAATCCGGTCTGTTAAAGATTGACGTTACTACCGGAGATGCGGTTACACTGTCTGGAACGGCAAAAGTTGGACTGACCTTAACCGGAGGTAATAATTCTTCTATAGGAACCGGAACCGGGAATGGTGCTGCTCTTGATATTATCAATGGTACCGTTAATGTAACAACGGTGGATTTCACCGATAATGCGGCGATTTTAAATGGTGGTGCGATTTCCGCAGCGAATACTTCTGTGGTCACTATTACCAATTCCGTATTTAACAACAATAATGCCGCGAATGGTGGTTCAATAGCGGCAGCAGATACCGCATCGATTACGATTAACAATACTTCCTTTACCAATAGTATGGCAACGGCTAATGGAGGAATACTCTATTTGACCGATGATTCTTCGGTAAATATTCTAGGTTCGACTTCCTTTATTGGAAACGGATCAATTGATGCACAAAACGGTGGTGCGATATACGCCGATGGTTCGGCCATAACCATGACCGGAACAACTATTACCGGATTCAATGCCGATAAAGGGGCGGCCCTTTATATCGGGGTCGGAGTCGATGCGACACTGACGCGGGTTTCCATGTTCGGTAATACCGCAACAACAGCAGGAGGGGCGATCTATACCCTTGGTAATCTCTCGGCCACAACCTTTAAAACATGGGACGGAACCAATCAGGGGATTGGTAATACAGTGACCGGAGATAGTGCGACTGGTGCAGGTATTTATGTCGGTGGTGGAAAAGCGACCTTTACCTCTTCCCAGATTTACTACAATAAAGCGACGGGAAGTAGTGCCAATGGTGGTGGTATTTATATGGCAAATGATGATACGGCCAATCCGGCACGTGTATTGCTGTTGAATACACAGGTTAGTGGAAACTCCGTTACAGGTAATGGTGCCGGTATTTATGACAATACAACCTCGGGAACCTATGATTCCCTGACGGTCGTTGACAGTATTATTACCGGAAACCTGTTGACAAATGCTACAGCAGGATTCGGGGGTGGTATCTTTACGAACAGTGGGCGTGTCAACTTGCGTTCCAGTTCGATTGTCGGTAATGTCGGAAACAACGTTGGAACTGGTATTTACAATGCAGGTAGTCCGCAATTAAATATGTATAATACCATTGTCTGCGGTAATAGTGAAAAAGATTCGCAGGCTGTTTATAATGTTTATGGTTCCTACGATACAACAAATGCCTATAATCTGGTTGGTACGAATGGTGTTACGAGTGAATTCGTTGTCTTTAGTTATAACGATGCAAGTGTAACATGGGAATACTGGGATTTACATAGTTCCAAGACGGCTTCGGATTCCAAAATTATCGATAAAGGAAACGACGATTTCCTGACCTATACCAATTTGAATAATCGAAGTATGACGATACGATACGACTTCACCAATAGAGCCAATCGTATTATCAATGATCATACCGATATTGGAGCCTATGAAAATGGTAAACAGGAAGGACTGATTTCCACCGTAGTTAATTCGTTGGACGATGAAGATATCGATGTTTCCAATCCGGATACATTCCGTTATGACGATAAAGTTACCTTGCGCGAAGCCATGATTTATGCGTCCAATCCTTCCTTGTACAATGTCGGAAACGAGATTACCTTCGCCGATATCGATACCTTGAAGGCGAATACAAATATTAACGGCGATACCGGAACATTAACTATCAATGTTATTGGTTCCCTGTTGCTGGATAATTATTTTTCCATTGATGGTACAATCGATATGCTGGACGGAACGACGAAAAACGTTACCGTTGACGGTGGGAGTATGGATGCCAAATATGCGGGAGCTTCCATCTTCTTTGTTATGGATAAAGAAGCCAATATCGTTATGTCGGATATGACTATTCAAAACGGTAATACCACGTCCTCCGCACAAGAAGGAAACGGCGGAGCCATTTATATGACAGCCGGGTATCTTGCTTTACAGCAGGTGATTATCACAGGTAATACTGCCGCAATGGAAGGCGGAGCCATTTATCAGTCCGGAGGAAGTTTGGTTGTAACAAACAGTCAGATTGATAATAATGTGGCCCAGGCCTATATTCCCGGTTCCGGTAACCTGGGTGGTGGCGGTATTCGTACCACGGGCGGAAGTTTGACCATTATCAACGCCACCATTACGAAAAATGACGCGCAGAACTTCGGTGGTATCTTCGTTAATAATGCAACCTTTATTTGTGCCAACTCTAATATTATTGGAAACAGTCAGTTCGTTGGTCAGACCGTTGACCTCTTTACTCGAAACGTTAATCGAAGTATGATGTTCAACAATATCGTCGGGGCCATGATGGAATCCTCGAATATGAATGGCATCAATGGCAATATATGCGGTACTGTTCTGAATCCGATTAATGTTAATACAGTCTTTACAAATTATGCTGGCAACGATTTTACGATTCACAATTCTTCCATCGCGGTCAATACCGGAAATAATAACTACGCGAAATACGCCGATGGTACTGTTCTTTTGATAGATATCCTTGGAAATAATCGATTCTATGAATTGGACGGCGAACTTTTGGGGACAGTCGATATTGGGGCCTATGAAAACAATAACGCACTGGACGAATACAATACCGTTGTTACGACACTTCAGGATATTATCGATCCGACCGATGGTTATATTAGTCTTCGGGAGGCAATCCGTAATGCGGCCAAACTAAATACGACGGTTACCTTCAATATCTCGGAAGCCGAACTCCAGAGAGCCAATGGTGTTTATACCATTAAACTTGATGGGGTTGATGAATTCGGCGACAAGTATGGGGCTATCAATTTGAACGATTATAAAACGTCCGGAGCCCTCGAAGTTATCTATACGATTGACGCATCCAATCTGCCGAATGGATTGACGATTCAAGCCCCAACTTCCAATGTTTCGGAATACTTCAATATCTTTAATCTTCAGGATGATACTCTTGTTCTAAAGAACATTACATTGACCGGCGCCAATTACGATCAGAGTGGAGCGGCTATTCGAATGACCGCTAATACAACGGGCGTTTTGGGTGAAGTTCAGCTTGTGAACTGTCTCGTTTATGGTAATACCACAACGAGTGGTTCCGGCGCGATTTACGCAAATGGCAATTTGACTTTAATCAATACGACCATTGCCGCAAACGTTTCTACTGGATATGCCGTTTATGCTACAAACGCAAATATCTTTAATTCCATTATCGCGAAAAACTACAGTATGAATAATACCTATGATGTTACCTATGTAACAGGTAATGTCATTGCCAGCTTGATTGGAGCCATCTATGAAAATATCATTGGATCTGCGACAAGAAGTACTAACTTCTATGGTGATGTCGATAATCCGATGGATCCTCAATTCCTGGTCAATCCGGAATTCAACGACAATGGAGAATTGACCAATACACCTGACCTCCATTTAGTGGCTGTTTCAAATGCAGTGAATACTGGAGCAAACTATTTCGTTGGACAACCGGGTTATCTCTCCTATTTTCCGTCCGAATATACCAGAACGGACCGTGCCGTCATTAATACCGATCTTGACAGTAATGCTCGTATTTTTAACGGAACTGTCGATATGGGATGTTTCGAGTATTCTGAAGATTTTGAAGAACCTTCCGTTGTTGTAACGACTTTGGATGATATCATTGACCCGACCGATAATCTGATTTCCATTCGGGAAGCCATTACCTATGCCGGTACTTCCTATATCGGAAAAGATGGTTTGACTAAAAAGGTCGGAATGACGATTACATTCGATACATCGAAGATTGCCGGAAATACAATTACACTGGATTCCGAACGTGGCGCCATTGTTATTAACAAGAATGTCACTATTGACGCCAGTAATGTGACCGGTGGAATTACATTTGATGCGGCCATGGCCAATCGCGTTTTCGAGATTAAAGTGTCCGGAACGGCCTCTCTCATTTCTGTAACGGTTAAAGGTGGTAACGCCTTCTCCGCTAATGGTGGTGGTATCTATCATACCGGGGGTACCCTGAACATCGTCAATTCGCTCCTGTACAAAAACCAGGCCATGATGGGGGGGGCTATCGCATCCGAAAATGGTACGCTTAATTTGACAAACGTTACTATTACCAAGAACAATGTTACCAATACCTATAATCAGGAAGTTTTCGATGGTACCGTTGGTTACGGAGGTATCTTTAGTCGAACAAGTATGGTTACGTTGAAGAATACACTGGTTGCCTGGAATACCAAG
Source organism: uncultured Planctomycetaceae bacterium (assembly GCA_964442735.1). Taxonomy (GTDB): domain Bacteria; phylum Planctomycetota; class Planctomycetia; order Pirellulales; family Thermoguttaceae; genus JAUNBG01. Next base: position 24,519 of record CAYUAP010000061.1, read on the forward strand.
GGAGGTGATTTCTCGAGTCCCGATTATGTCTTCAGTGTCCTGCATAACGACAAGACTCGTAAATTTGCCATAGATAACTATATCTTCAATAATGGTGAAGATTACAATGCCTACTATTACAGTACCTTTGTTTCGATTATTCCGGAAGCGGAAGTACTGACAGGTATTAATGGTTGTATGTCTGGAACGCCTTCTGCGCCACTGGATCCGGTCTTTACCAATTGGGATAATGATGATTTCTCCTTGAACAAGGACCTTTCTCTGGTTAATTCGCCTGCGATTAATGCTGGTGATAACGGATTGGCCCTCAAGCCGAATGGTTCGAGTCTCTCCTTCGATCTCTCTGGAAATGCTCGTTTTATTTCCAAGATTGATATTGGAGCTTTCGAATCCAACTTGAGTGGTATTGAAATGCCTTCGACCATCGTTACGACATTCCAAGATATTGTCAACGATTCCGATGGACTCATTTCGCTCCGCGAAGCGATTAATTATGCCGGAAACTATGGCTTGAGTACAACTGTTACTTTTGCGGAAAACGTTCTCGACGCCAATAAAAAGGCAACCCATACTATTGTAATTGATAAAGCGCTGGAAATTGATAAAAATGTACGTATCGACGGTTCCTTCCTTGGAAATGGATATACAATAACCGTTGCCAATGGTGTTGACGATAGAATTCTGTATGTGAAAAGTGGAGAAGTTAAACTTGTCGGTTTGACTTTAACGACGAGATATACCGAACGGAACCGTAATTCCGAGAACTTTACGATTACACAAGGCGGGGCTATTTATCTCTATTCTGGTAACCTGACCATTATGAATACGTTGATTTTCGATAACAAGGCTACGACAGGAGCGGCGATTTATGTCAATACGGGTGAAAAGGTCTCTTTATCCTTGAGTAATGTAACCATTACAGATAACGTTGCCAAGAATGGTATCATTTACAATGCCGGAAACGGTTATATGAATATCCGTAACTCCATTATTGCCATGAATACGGCTAGTGGTGGTGGAAATGTTGAGGATGTAGTTCTGAATTATGATGACGCTACGAAAAAGGCGGAGAAATTCCAGATCTTCTATTCATTCGTCGAGAATTCGTCCGACTTGAGTGATCACTACGGTGTTTCCGGTAATTTCACGGGTGAAGTAGGTACAAGTAAAGATTTAACGTCAGAAGCCGAGCGCCTCTTCATCGATTGGGACAATGACGATTTCAATCTCAATAACGATGCATTGGCTGTAAACAGTGCAAATAATGTATTCTTGGAAAATATGTCGGAAAAAGACGTGGCCGGAAATATTCGTGTCTTTGCTCAATTGGTCGATATGGGAGCCCTGGAAAATCAGTTTGCGCAAGATAATTATTACTTCAATAGTAAAGAAGAAATTACGGTTACTACCAATCTCGATGTCATTGATGCCGAGGATGGTCGAGTTTCACTCCGTGAAGCGGTTATTTTTGCCGAACGTCTCTATGACCTTGGCATCAGCAAGCCGATTACGTTTTCCGCATACTATCTTGGGTACAAGCCTATTATGATGCTTGATACACAGAGTATTACTATTTCCAAGCCGATTACGATTGATGCTTCTAATATCTATTCCTTCTCGATTGATGCCAATCATACAAATAACATATTCCGTGTTGAGGTGACCAATGACCAGAAGGTAACGTTAAAGAATCTTGTTCTTTATAATGGGAGTGCGACTGCGGGAGGAGCCATTTATCATGTATCTGGTCAGTTGGACGTTCTCAACTGCCTGATTCATACAAACAAGGCCGAGTTTTCCAGTACCAATCCGAACGTTGGCGAGTCTTATGGTGGGGCCATTTACAGTAATTCCGGTGTCTTGACTTTGGTTAATTGTACTATTGCCAACAACGAAGCCGACTATGGTGGAGGCCTTTATTCCGCCGTTGGTTCGAATGTCAATATTTATAATACCATTATTGCTAAAAATAATGGTAAAGGTGTGGAAGGTATTTCGGCTGGCCAACTGGATGGTACCAATAATTCGGATATTATTGTTACCGGTACCAGTGATATCCAGTACAGTTTACTTGGAAACGCCCAGGCCCTGTACTCCCTGAATGGAGTCAATGGCAACGTGGTTGGTTACGGGGTTGATAATTCCGTTGACCCACAATTCGTCGATATCGGTAATAGAAACTTCCATCTTTATCCCGATGGTGGAAATAATCCGGCTCGTCAGTCTGCTAATGGAGCCTATACTGTTCTTTATGATTTTACAATTGATTTGGACGGTAATCGAATTGGAAGTAATACAACCCAGACCCAGGCGCGCAATGCCTTGACCTATATTTCGGATCATAGTATTACAGGTATGACAACCTTAAATACTCAATTGGATGAATCAATTGAATTAGGAAGTCATGCACTTCGGGTTTTGAGTGATTTGGAAAACTATCGAACTATGGATTCGTTACAAAATTATTATAGAAACGGTTTAAGCGAATCGGTAACAGCGGCACTTGTCCTTAGTTATATATCTTTGTACCGAAATGCAACTTCTTCCACGAATCAATCATTACAGGGATTCCGTGATTATCTGGCCCAAAGAGATGCTACGGGAAGTAGTACCGATCTTTGTGACACCTTAATTGAGTCGGAAAATATTTCAACTCTGTCACAGTTGGAAGTTGTTGTACAAAATTATAAAGATGACGCTGATCTTCGTTGGGATCTCTATTTTGAGATTACTCTTTATTCTGGTGCATCAAACCGATCGGAATTAATCGCATACGAAACGACAATGTCAGGTGAAGCTACTACGGCGCAGTATATTAGAAACCTGATTGACGCAAATGGATACACGACCTTAACAGAACTGACCGAACAATTGACTCGTTTGGCTTCGCCAACGGTTGATATGGGGGCCTATCAGCTTCCACGTGAAGCAGCATCCACAGTGGTTACAACGTTAGATGATGTGGTCGATTTCACTGACGGTTTGATTTCACTTCGTGAAGCTATTTACTATTATGCGAGTGATAACATCCGTTATGTTGGAGCTTCCGGACCTGGTGGTGCCTATACCGAATCTGTCGGTGTTTCCGCTTCCTATGGTTCTCGTTCCTTAATTATCGATTATTCACCTATTACGTTTGCCGAAAATCTGGCTGGCGGAACGATTTACCTGACAAATACCCTGGAAATTGATAATGGTGGATGGGGTAATGTTTATGATACCATGATCGACGCCTCTTCCATTGCCCATTTAGGTGGTATTACCATCGACGGTAGTCGAATTGGCGGCGAGGGAAATATCTTCCATGTTAATGGATCGGTTGACTCCAGTGGTAATCATTATCCCGGCTATCTGGAACTTCATAATCTGACTCTGACCGGTGCAACGGGCAGTGTCGTTTATCTCGAATTCCCGAGTGTCGTTGAATTGCGAAGTTGCCTCCTGTATGACAATACAACTGGTATTACCATTATGGATAACGATGTCAACTACTATGCAGTAGCCAATGTATTTAATACAACGATTGTTAATAACGGTACCGGTATTTATAACCGTGGTGTCGCAAATATCTATAACTCAATTGTAGCATTGAACGGAATTGATATTAATACCAAGTGGTATGGCGCGACAACAGCGACAACGCCTCCTGCCTATCGTAGAGTCAATATATATAATAGTTTGATCACCTCCATTAACTATGATGGTTGGTTGTCCGGTCGACTGACGTTCGTCGATTCCATTTATTATAGCACTCCTATGGTTGGTCATGACGCTATTTTTGTCAATGCTTCGGAGAATAACTACCATTTAGCCGATAAATCGTTGGCCATTAATACTGGAAGTAATAGCTATATGGAGAAAAACCGAGCGACCCATGCAGATCCGGAAGTTGATCGGGATGGTAATGCGCGATGCAATACCTACTATACTACCGACGAATATGGTAATCAACGTGTAACGCAAGGGATTGTCGATATGGGAGCCTTCGAACGAAACGACTATCTGGACGCTCCAAGTACCGTTGTTACAACAAATCTGGATGTTATTGATTATACCGATGGTGTTATTTCTATCCGTGAAGCGATAGCCTATGCGGAACAGTGTCAATATAACGGTGTTTCCAGTTATGGACAGAGTAATCGATTCAATTATATAGTTACATTTGATGAAACCGCAATGGCAAATGCAACGATTGTACTTGACCCGACACAAGGTCCAATTCGTTTGGACAATAATATTGCCATCAATGGAGGTGGTACCAATGTTACGATCAGTGGTGGTAACAAGACAGGTATCTTCTACATTGATAACGCCAATGGAGTATATACGCCCAATATAACACCGAGTGTTATTGACGTTTATTTGTATAATATGACCTTAACCGCTGGTTATGCGGAAAAAGGTGGTGCCATTTATATTAATACAGGTAATGTTCGAATCGAAAATGTCAATATGTACGGTAATGAGGCCACCTTCTATGGTGGTGCCATTTATACGGCGGGAACCACGAATCCGGACAACATGTTTAATTACGAACTGACTTTGGTTGACGTTAATATCGGTGGTAATAAAGCCGCCTACTATGGTGGTGTTGTCAGCGAGCAGGGTCCTGTCTTTATGGTGGACTGTCGTATTGCCGAGAACCTGGCGACTGTTGAGGGCGCGAATTATGACTTCTATTATATGGCGACGATCAACTATGAAACCACCGCAGGTGGTGGACAGGATTCGGAGCATGGTGTTCACAATACGATTATTGGTCGTGCTCGTAATCTGGCCCTGAATGGTCATGGAGACAATAATAACTGGATTGCCTATAAAGACGAGATGGCTTGGGATGACGATTATGGTCTGACCCCGGACAATGTCTTCAATGGTGTTTGGGCCGATGGTGTCTGGACCTATAGTGATGGTAATGGTGGTTTGACGCCGGTTTGGGTACCACCAACCACAACTGCTTCCGAACTCCCGCGTCAGCGTATTAATACTTCTCTCTATGCCGAGTTGGCCTCTATTGATGCCGAAGATGATGACCTCTTCTCCTGGTTGCAGCCTCTGGAATAGTTTGACGTGCTTGAATCTGGGTCCTGTGAATCTGGGTCCTGTGAATCTGGGTCCTGTGAATTTGGGTCCTGTGAATTTGGGTCCTGTGAATCTGGGTCCTGTGAATCCTGGGACCTGTGAATTTGGGACCTGTGAATTTGGGACCTGTGAATTTGGGACCTGTGATTAACGGGTCCCGTAATATGGTCATTGGAATCGCGGGTATTGATTGTCCGTATTGATAACTCTAAAATTACGATATATGCCGAAGTTGGCAATATTCTTCATTGGATTGTAAACGGTTTAAGACTGAAGGAGTTTATCGATCGTGGACGATCCTCGTGTTTCCTCTCTAGTGGTTGCGAACACTTAAAAAACGGAGTTGACTGAAACGCGGACGTCTCGTCTGCACAGCCGGGAAAACAGGCGTCTCGCCTGTTTTATTCCCCAAAAAACGGAGTTG
>CAYUAP010000062.1:0-29527 GCA_964442735.1 uncultured Planctomycetaceae bacterium
CAGCCGGGAAAACAGGCGTCTCGCCTGTTTTATTCCCCTGAATGAACTCCTAAATGAAAGTGTTGTCTACCAGTACAACCATTCACGAACGATTTTTGAACCACGGATATCACGGATAAACACTGATAGTCTGTCGTAAAATACAATATTTTAAATAACAAACTAAACATTTTTATCTATGATAATAAATAATTTTATCATAAAAAAGTTTGTTTACCAAAAAACTATCCGTGAAAATCAGTGTTATCCGTGGTTTCACTTTATGTCCGTGAACGGTTACCTTCTGTGTTTTCTGTTTTTGAAGGAACTTCTGTAGTTTTTATTTTTTGAAGGACCTTCTGTATTTTCTGTTTTTGAAGGACCTTCTGTATTTTCTGTTTTTAAAGGAACTTCAGTGTTTTCTGTTTTTGAAGGACCTTCTGTGTTTTCTATTTTTAAAGGACCTTCAGTGTTTTCTGTTTTTGATGCGGGAATAATGGAAATGGAATCTGTATTGAGTGGAACGGTTGGTATAACTAAATCTGTTTCGGATGTACTTCGAGTGACTCCCATTGAGACATAAAAACTCAAGAGGGTCTCAATGCTCATAGGCGCGGCAAAAACATCCGCTACCGGAATAAAAAACAAACCGCCACCGAACGGAACCGGGGCCGTTGGTATCATTACAAGTTTATAATGATTTCCTTCTATAATATAATCTTCACTGGAGGGTAAAAGAGCCAAACAGAGAGTACCGGGCATACTGCCGAACCGACAATAAACCGGACTCATATTATTCAGATCGCTTTTATTGTCCTTGTTCACGAGATCTGTAATCTGCTTGGTCGTTTTATAGATCATGCCCACGAGTGGTATTTTCTTGATGAGATTGTCGAAATAATGTACTAATGACGACGATATTGAGGTGTCCGGAGATATCTTGATTCCAAGAAAGGACAACAATGTTTTTATAATGTAGTCAAAAAGATTTACAAAATATTTTGATATGATATTATTGACAAAAACCCCGATGATAAAAATCAGAAGGAGAATCAGTCCCCAACCAATAATATAGGCCATTATTCCCTGATATTTAAATTGAATACCTATATTATTGAGTAATTTTCCAAACATGGTGTTCGGACCAAGATAACTCAAAAAAAAGTTGACTAACCAAATAACTATGCCAATAGTAACGACAAAGGGAAGAATTGTCACAAGCCCGGAAATAAAATAACGCAGAAGTCGATTATGCTTGTTTGAGGGATTTATCATCGAAATTTTCCTTTTTTAATAAATTACAGGAGTTACTCAAACTATAAAAGGAAGTCATTGTAACTGCGGGTTGTCTTTTGATCGACCATATATTTTATATATACAGCGGGACGTTATAAAATCGGCATATCCCGGGAACGCGGACGTCTCGTCCGCATCCTCAAAACAGGCGTCCCACCTGTTTTGAAAAACGGAACTTTATAACGGCCTTGAGTATACTAATTTCATTTGAAATTTCCGGGTCTTGTTTGTGCAAGCCCGGCAACGACGGGCGGATTATTGAGACCGAAGGCTACCGCCCATACCGGCTCCGGTATAAACTAATGATCCACAATCCATATTCCATCGTTCATGAATTTGAAAATCGGATATATATACTGTGATCTGTTATATTGTGGGACGTTATAAAATCGGCATATCCCGGGAGCGCGGACGTCTCGTCCGCATCCTCAAAACAGGCGTCCCGCCTGTTTTGGAAAACGGAACTTTATAACGGCCCTGAATATACAATACAGTGGTCTGTTACAATAACAGTCTTTTCCGGGATAACGTCCATCCCTTCCAATGTTTTAAAATAGAAACAGGAAGACCCTATGCCGGGAAAAATACAATCTATTGATATTCTATAAATTTCATACGCAAAAAAGTTTCTTTCATCGCATCGTCTGTAATCATCTTTTTTAAAAACGTATTATGTTTATATTTATTTAACGACAACTTCCCTGGTACAACTCTTGGAGTTTTTATCGATCCATGTAATGCGATATTTACCGCGAAATCCACGGAACGCAAGTTTGGTATCTGAAAGTTTAACAGTTAAATTAGTACGCCATTCATGATTAAATAATTGATCAAGAGTATTATATACCGGCTTGGGATTCAGATCCTTGTTCAAAACACCCGAATAGGAAGGTTCATTGGGAACAGCGCCTCCGTCAACGGCGTTCCACCAGGTGATTCCGGTTACATTCGAATGTGAAAACCAGAGTCGATAAAGATTTTTCGCGATAATCGCCTGTATTTCTTCTCCTTTTTCACTTGGTTCTGTTGCGGTAACCGTAACTTCACTGATATGAATGGGACGACCGGCCTCGGCCATACAGTCGAGTTTTGCAAGTATAATTTTCGGAGTAAAAATTTCTGTACCATTTGCAATGGCATTACAGGTATTCCCCATTAGATGGGCCTGCATACCGACAAGATCGACTTTCGTTCCCCGATCAATTAAATTTCGCGCTATTTCACAATAATGACGATACTGTTCGAGCTTCCAGTCCATATTCGTTTCATTCATCGAAAAAAGGACAGAGGCCGGAAAATATTTTTCTGACCATTTAAATGTTTTATAGACGTAATCGTCTGGAACCAAACCGCGATTCACCTGATCGTAACATTCGTTTACCACGTCCCATTCCGCGATTTTATCACCGTATCGTTCGGCGAGCTGTCGAATATGTTTTTCAAAATAGGGCTCCATACCCTTGCGGTCCTTCGGAAGCCAGGTGGGATGTCCCCATAAGGGGAAGGCGTAAATGATTGCATGACCGTGAATACTCAAATTTCGGGAGCGACAGTATTCGACCACCGGATCGGTTGGCGGTCGGCGGTAAATATAGGGACTGTCCGCTGTAAAACGAATTTTTCCTTCTTCCGGTTCAAGGGTTTTCCAATAGAAGGCTATGGTTGCCGCATTGAAAAGATCGCCGAATATATTCGCATATTTTTTATTCTTTTCCGGACTCCCCAATTGATCGAAAAGAAAAATATTACTACCGAAACGGAACGAATGGGTTAACTGTTCAATTTTGACTTCACTATCAGGAAGAGCGTCCTTGAGTTCGAGCGTAAAATCTGCCTTGCGATTCTTTTCGATATTAGCATCAATTTGTTTTTGGACGTCCTGATTCCAGAACTTCCAGTATTGATCGTTCATTAACTTGCTATCCAACTCTTTTCCGTACCCGTAGAATGGTACCAGAACCAGAAAAAACAAGATTGGAAATAATCTTTTTATATGTTTCATGGTATAATTTTCTCCCTATTACTGAAAGGATATTGTTGCAACAATGGCATTATGATCGGAAGTTAATTTGCCATCGCGTAATTCAGGGCATATCTTGAATTTTTCAATGGTAACAGGTCCGGAGGCAAAAATAAAATCGATAATAGAACCTTTATTTCCAGTGACTTTTCCGAAGTCATGGAATGTTCGATTGAGTTTGTTTTCCTGAACTTTAGCGGCGGAATGGGAATCGATCCACCCCTTTACGCCATTACATTCGGAGGTTATGATCTTGTAGACATTGGAGTTGGAGGTTGTATTGAAATCACCGGAGACGAACAAGGGCAAATTTCCGGCCAGGGAATCGATTTTTTTCCGAATTAATTTTGCACTTTCGATACGGGCTTTATTTCCTCGATGGTCGAAATGGGTATTAGCGTAAAAGAATTGTTTTTGAGTTTTATTGCATTGGAATTTTCCCCAGGAGACGACCCGTCGGCAAGCGGCGTCCCAGCCTAACGATCCAGCCTTCTCGGGGGTCTCGCTCAACCAGAATGTTCCGGAGTCAAGTAACTTGACTTTATCCTTTTTATAGAAGACCGCACTGAACTCGCCTCCTTTATCGCCATCGTCGCGTCCACGTCCTATCCACCCGTATTCGGGAAGTCCGGAAGAAAGATCCTCCATCTGATTCCATTTCGCCTCCTGTACCCCTAAAAAGAGCGGATCATTGGCCTTTACCTCCGCCACCAGTACCTCTTTACGATGCTTCCATTGGTTTTTTCCATCGACCGGCGTATCCAGTCGGATATTAAACGACATGATACGAAACGTTATGGAATCGGACTTCGGATTCTCCTGGGAATATATTTTTCCTGATAGAATCCCTGATAGAAACATTGTCCACAATATCAGGAGGATACTGATGTTTCTCCAATACAATTTTTTCATTTTTAATCCTTTATCTGTTGAAGGTTTTCTATTTTGGTGACTCGAACTGCAAATGTTTTACTTGTAACACGGATTTTACGTATCGTTTTTTAACAAACAACATTTATCAGGATAAATATTTTTACGGAATATTTTAAGTTTGTATTGAAAAAACTCTATTTTTCGGCAAACTATTTGTGTTCTTCCGTAATTTCCGTGGTTTTAAAATGTATCTTGTTTACATTTGAGTTTGGAATGAAACGCAAGGGAACCTGGGAAGATATCAAATAGAGGGGAGCCCATACTCCAAAATCGAGTGTATCTCCTTGGGAGAGAGTCTTTTCTGAAAAAGGAAAGGTCAGTTCGATAACGTAACGACCATTACCTTTTACCAGTGGAAGGATCGTTGTCGGCTTAATCCGAATCGGTTTATTATCTTCCGATTGAGATTCATGAAATAAAGCAAAAACAACATCTCCCCAAAAATTACGCCAGGAATCAAATGCGTTATGGGGATTATCATACACGATCTGAATATGGATTGTCAACACGTCCGCAGATTTTTTTACTTGAAGTATTTTGAGGAGGAGTTCTCCTTTTTTCAAGGAATCGCCGGAGGCCGTTATTACCAGTCCGTTAGGATTTCGGCGAAAAAAGTTTTCGGAGGTTGATTCCGCGTTTAAATGTTGATACTGCGAAAATAACAGAATATTCGGAAATAAAAAGAGGCGTTCTTCCATGGCCGCCAGAACGGATATTTCTCCAAACCCATACTCAAATAAAGGTGGAGGATCTTTTTGAACGTCTATTGACCGTTTATTGTTGCACTTGAGGAAAAATTCGACTTCCAATTCCCGGTCGGAGGGAGGTACGTCCAATTCGGGCCTCTGCTTCGGTGTTGCGGAAATCCATTCATTCCCCAGTGAATCGATAAAATGAAGTTTTGTACTATTAAGTGTTATTTGCAGAATTCGAATGTTTTCCCGCCACTTCAACAGCATATTGACACGAGCCCATATTTGTGAATCTTTTCGTGCCTTTAAAACAGTTTGAACCATATCCCATGTAAAAAATGTTTCCAGTTTTTGCGTCAATTGTTCGCGATTTTCGTCCAAAACACGCGATTCCGGAACGGAGCGGGAAGACTCCGATTCGGATGCCATTATGGAAACCGTATAGGTCAAAAATAGTACGATTAACAGCTTTTTTATGGTCATAAAATGTTTATTAGAATGTTTTATTGACGCCAGTCGAAATAACATCGGCTTGCGCGGAAGTACTAACACAGGAATCATGATCGTATTGATACCAGGAAGGTTGAATACCAGTAATACTGTTTTTGAACATATGGGCATAGGCAATGGTAAAAAACCATTCCTGTCGAAATTCCACAGTAGCTCCCATGTGGAGACCGTGCTGCATGATCAGGGGACAGGGAATGTTTGCCCAGGTATTCTCCGTTTCAATTGGATTTTCGTTAAAGCTATAGCCTCCACGAATGGTCAATCGATCGGTTATTTTACGTTGAATGGCGGCGGAAACGGAGAAGATATTCTTCCAGCCAAGTCCTTTTATACTGCCATTATCATTATACCCGACATCATTAAAGCCGGGAGTATCTCCATAGAAGAAATATCGTGTATCGATTCCAATAATCGTATTTTCGAAACCATCATAGGACATACCACACGTTATAATGGCCGGGAAACGAAGTTTAAACGAGGTCTGATGGTCGGTACCATCGTCCAGAGTGACGTTGTATGGGAATTTTTCACTCCACTCCTGGCTTTTATAGCAGAATCCCAAATTTATATGATTGGGACATTTATAATAGGCGCCGAGTTCGAAGCCAGCCCCCCAAATATATCGGGTTCCGGCCCCTTTTCCCCATCCGTTAGTATCTGAAGGTCCGAAGAAAAGTGGTTCGGCAATCAGACGTGCTATTAAAATCGTGGGCGCAACTCCAATCGATAATCGGTCTGTTACCTGTACGGATGCCGCCGGAACAAGATTAAACGCTTCCACCTTGGCACTGGTTCGACCAAGTCCAACGGCATCATTTAAAATAGGATTTTCGCGATCACTAGGATAGTTGACCTGGGCTCCACCAATGGCAAACATACCGAATCCATAATTAATCTTTTTTTCCGGATCGGCGACAAGCAGACCCATATTGGGGGCGGGGACGGCTCCTGTATCACTTTTGGTTGATCCGGACATACCTCGAAAAGACGACTCTACTTCCGCATTGGCCATAACAATCGCGGAACCAAACGACATGTCGGATTTTTCAAACGCACAAAGCGTCGCCGGATTCCAGTTGAGAGCCGCTATCGTATCGACCGGTGTTCCCGTGGCAACGCCTGCCATCCCTTCATTGACCGCACTAACAGCACGTAGAGCGACTCCCTGTCCCTTTGCCGTACTGCATAATAACAATGTTATTAATAAAAGTGATACTAAAAGTAAACTATATTCCGTGACCAATTTTCGTTTCATTTGCTGATATCTTTATATTATGTTAAAACTATAGCACTATCCTGTGAAAACCATCGAGTTTATTCGTATTGGTTTGAGACGGTATCCATTCCGTCTATCGGGAATGTAAAATTTCCTCCCCGAATAATGTTGATATCGACCGATACCATTAACGAGTTTGACAAAATTTAAAATAATGTAAAACTTAAATTTTCTTCCCGTCCATTAGGTTAATGGAAAAAGGTTTTAACGTTTGCAGAAAAGGTGGTTAAAACAGACAATTTATTATCACGAAAAATGGTAAAACAGGAGGTTTGCGATTTTTATTAGACGGGGACTCCGGTTTGTAAAAAACAAAATTTATCATACCGCCTTGGGGAAGAACAGGAATATTTTCAAAAAAAGCAGGTTCCTCTCTTGATTTTGAAAAAACACAATGCTACAATAGTGCAATAGACGAATAGTGAAATAGACGAATAGTGAAATAGACGAATAGACGAATGGACCGTCCACCTTCCGGTTATCAGAGATGTTCTCTGGAAGCCAGCGTTCCAAATAAAAAAGTATATATCCTTTAAATCAAGGTAATGGAGATAAAAGATGAAACGTTTTCTTTTCTTTATTTTCATCCTGTCTTTTTTTTTGATAGGAACATACCTGCTTTTTAAATATATTGACCGAACGGGAAACCAGACGGGAGGAGATCAAATGGCCCGGAATTCTCGTTCGGGTACGGCGCAAAAGATGTCACGTAAAATGAATTCATCTTCGCCGAATAAATCAAAAGACCTTTATTATGCTCCATTTTCATCTAAATCGGGGGCGCAGGACCCTAAAAGTCAGGCGTTACAGGAAGAAGAAATGCAATCACTTTTTGAGATGGACGATAAAGCACTGCCGATCAATAAAATAGACGAATTGGTTCTGACCAATCTTAAAACTCAAAAAATAGAGCCTGCCAAACGATGTTCCGATACCCTTTTTCTACGCCGGGTCTACCTTGACCTTGTCGGACGAATACCTACGGTAACGGAGGTTAAAGACTATCTGGCCGATCAGAGTCCCAAAAAACGTATGGAGTTGGTCGATAAACTCTTCAAAACAGAGGATTACTATCTTTATCAAACGATGTGCTGGGGCGATTTCCTTTGTGTGAAGTCGGAGTTTCCGATCAATTTGTGGCCTAAAGGGACCGCTGTCTTTACGAACTGGATTTACGAGGCTGTTCGCAATAATACCTCCTATGATCGTTTTGCGCGCGAACTTTTAACCTCAAGTGGAAGTAATTTTAGGGAACCTCCGGTCAATTTCTGGCGTGCCGTCTCTGCTAAAGATAACGCTACATTAACCGCAAATGTCTGTAGGGTCTTTATGGCCCGTCGTTTCGAAAATTTAAAACCGGAAGAAAAAATTGTACTTCAAGCTTTTTTTTCCCGTGTTGCATTTAAAAAAACTGCGGAATGGAAGGAAGAGGTTGTCTACTGGAATCGTGATCCACTGGAATATAAAACGTTACAGATGATCGACGGTTCCCTGATTCAGATTCCTCCTGATCGTGATCCGCGTAAAATTTTTGCCGATTGGTTGATTCGTCCCGATAATCCGATTTTTAACCGGGCCATTGTCAATCTGGTCTGGGCTCGATTGTTCGGCTATGGAATCGTACAGGAACCGGATGATTTTCGACCGGATAATCCTCCGGCTGTTCCCGGACTGTTGGACCATCTGTCCCAGTTTCTCGCAGAATCGAATTATGACCTTCAAAAACTTTATCGATACATAATTTCATCCCGAACATATCAGCAATCGCCCATTCCTCGTGGTCCTATGGACACGGCGGAAAAGTATTTTGCGGTCTATCCTTCCCGGAGGATCGGCGCGGAAGTCATTCAGGATATCTTTATGCAGATCTTTCAATATCGAAACAATTATATTAGTATTGCTCCGGAACCCTATTCCCGTATTCCGAATCGCGTTCGAACGGTTGAAATTTACGATTCAGGGATTACAAATGCCTTTCTTGAAAAATTCAATCGTGTGACCCGTGATACTGGTGGCTCCTCTGATCGTGGTAATAATTACAATAGAAACCATGGTCTCTTCCTAATCAATTCCACTGAAATTCATGACTGGACCAGAAAAATGGCCGGACAAGTGGGGACTGTTAAAAACGAACAGGGAAAAACGGAGGCTAATCTTGACTTCCTGTGGATGTCATTTTTATCTCGGCCTGTTGGTAAAATGGAACGTAAAAAAATAGAGGAGACTGCGGGTTTCGGAAGAGATGCACTGGAAGATATTACCTGGATGCTTGTTAATTCAAAAGAATTTTTAACCCGGCATTGAATTTGTTTTATTGCTATGATAAATTAAGGGGGTAGTCAATATCATCAACAAGGAGGAGTATGTTTATGACCAGTCGTCGTTCCTTTCTTTATCAATCTGTTGTGGGTCTTGTCGGCGGGCAGGTTTTAAATCAAGGTTTGGGGAATATTACCGGGGCGCAAGAGTCCCGGTCGTCCGGAGATGTTCCGAAGCCAAAATTCAAACTTGGAAACGCGTCAAGTGTAATTGAGATTTGGATGGATGGCGGACCAAGCCATTTAGAAACTTTTGATCCCAAGCCAGGAGCGGGTCCGGATTATTGTGGTACTTGGGACAAACCGTTACAGACGAATGTCAATGGTATTGAGATTAGTCAGTCACTTCCGGAGTTGGCGAAGGTTGCTGATTGTTATTCCGTGATTCGTTCGATAGCCCATAACGATTTCGGTCATGAAACGGCAGCCTACGCAATGCGGACCGGACGTCGGCCCGGGGGGCAAACCGTCTATCCAATGGTCGGTGTGGTTATTGGAATGATCAAGAAACTACGTGGCGAATACGATTTTCCGCTTCCTCCCTATATAATATTAACCGGAATGGGAAGTCGGTCATCTCCTGCCGGATTTCTTGGACCTGCATTTCTTCCACTTCAGACTGGTGGTAATCCGGCGGCCAATAAATTTATTGTCTCGGGCTATATTCTGGAAGGAATCGACGAGGCGCGTCGTAATTCACGTCGAAAATTACTGGATGAATTCGATTCCATGGGACTTGGCGCGCATACGAATGATGGGGCTATCTTCAAAAATATCGATATTATGCGGAAGGAGACATATGATTTACTTGGAAGTGATGCCATTAAGATTTTCGATCTTTCAACGGAAAAAGAAGAACTTCGCCAGGAATACGGTATGACACAATTCGGTCAATCCTGTCTTGTTGCGCGTCGTTTGGTCGAACGTGGAGTCCCCTATATTACCATTAATCTTGGAGGCTGGGATACACACAGTTATCATTTTGAAACCTTGACGCGACGGCAGAAGGAATGGGATAAATCACTAGCTACTCTTTATAAAGATTTACGTGACCGTCATCTTTTGGAAAAAACAATTGTATTATGGAATGGCGAATTTGGAAGGACTCCTAAAATTGATCGCCAATCTCCATGGTTTGGCGGACGGGGACATCATGGCTCTTGTTTCAATATTCTGTTAGGGGGTGGAGGTTTTAAAAATGGTGTCGTTGTTGGAACCTCCAATCGAACTGGAGAAGTCGTTGAAAAACGACCGGTTCAACCGCGCGATTTCCTTGCCTCCATGTATATACAGCTTGGGATCGATCCCTACGAAAATATTCCTAATAATCAAAATATAGAAATACCCATTATGGACAGGCCATCTCCGGACGGTATTTTAACTGAAATCCTGCCGTCCGTATAAAGGTTGAAGTTATGAAAAAGATCTTCCAATCAATTTTTCTGTTTATTTTGCTGTTATTTTTACAGGGGGTAATTTGGGCACAGGGTCGTATTTCCTATATATATCCGGCGGGCGGGCAGCAGGGAACAACTTTTGAAATTGTTGTTAGTGGTAACGGAGTTAATGCGAATACAAAAAAAGTATTTGTAACCGGGGAAGGGGTCACGATAAAATTCAAGCGGGCCTGTTTTCGCGATGTGAATGTATCCGGGGCGACGGAGGGACCTGTTTTCGATTACCTTTTTCAAAAGGCGATGAATCGATGTTATCCTGACCGTTATAAAATGCCGAAGGAACCGGTCCGTATTTCCAATCCAACAGGGAAGGAAATAGTACTTGCATCGGAGGAAAGTATTCTCAATTCCTATCCCTGGGTTTCCTATTTAGGTGAAAATATAGATTTGGAGATTCAAAAGCGAATGTTGGCGAAGATCTATTATGAATATTTTTCAGGAAAAAGAGATCGTCAGCGGTCGTTATCGCCATTTATCTATTATGAAGTAACGATAGCGCCGGATGCCAGGCCGGGACTGCGGGAACTTCGTTTTTTTCAGTCGGAAGGAGGACTTCATCTATCGACTCCCTTTTTTTTCGAGGTTACTCCCTATAAAGAAGTCTGTGAAATTGAACCGAACGATTCTCTTCACAAGCCGAAGACTGTTTTTCAGGGACGTTTTGGTTTTCATTATGGCGAAATGCAATTGGAACCGCAGGACACTCCTGTTGTTTTTAACGGACAGGTCTGTGCCGGAGAATGGGATTATTTGTCCTTTAAAGCAAAAAAAGGACAGCAGCTTGTACTTGGAGTTAAAGGGCGTTCTATCGTTCCCTATATGGCCGATGCGGTTCCCGGCTGGTTTTCTCCGATAATCACTCTTTATGACGAAAAAGGCAACAGAATTGCGTCGGAATGTAAATATCGTTTTAGTACCGATCCCATTTATTTTTTTGACGTTCCGAAGGACGGGATCTATCAGGTGGAAATACGGGATATTATCTATCGAGGTCGGGAAGATTTTGTCTATCGACTTTTTATCGGGGAGATTCCATTTGTGCAATCGACCTCGCTTCTTGGTACAGTAAAGGAGACGAATATTGTAAAATTAAAGGGTTTGAATCTTCCAACCGACCAACTCGATCTGAATGTAGTAAAACAGAACAATAAAAAGAACGGAAAAATACATGACGACATAAAGGAGTTGTATTGGACCGTCGACAGGCTTGATAATGTATGGCTTCCCTGGCCTCTGATATTTGCGAATGACGACATAAAGGCGTACAGTGAAGAGTACCTTCGAGAAACCATGAAGGAATCAGGCCGTGAAAAACCGATGATTCAAACGCCAATCATTATTGACGGGGTTATTTCCAGGGACGACGAGGAAGATATTTGGTATTTTAAGGGGGCTCCTGGCAGAAAAATTGTAATGGAGGTTATGGCATCGCGACTGGGTTCGCCAATGGAGCCGGGAGTGGAGTTACGTGCTCCCTCGGGAAAAATTCTTGTTCGGGGAGATGATCGGGCCGGGGCGGAAGGACCTAATATCGGTCAGGAAACCTATCATGCCGATCCCTTGACCTACTTTACCTTAACCGAGACGGGTGATTACGCCGTTCATGTTTATAACGTTTTTGGTAAAGGAGGGCAGGAATACCGATATCGACTTCGTATTTCCCGACCGAGTCCCGACTTCGAGATTTTTGCGACTCCCTCTTTTATTAATCCTGGCAATAATAACAGTTTTAAGGTCAAATTGGATATTATTCGCAAGGACGGATTTACTGGTCCCATCAAACTTTACGCCAAAAGTGAATATGGTCTCTTTACGGTGGATGGGGACGTTCAAGCGGGAGTCTCCAGTCAGTATTCAACCATTACATGTAATTCCACTTTTAAAGAACTCTATCCCTTTTATATGATTGCGGAAGCATATGTCGATAAAAAACCTCTTTTACATATCGTGACTCCCTGTGAAGACATGGAACAGGCATTTATTTATCATCATGCGATTCCCTGTCAGTGTTTCTCCATCTACAAGCAGGGACGTTCGGAACTTTTTTTCTGGCCTGTCGATAAAAATCCGGTTATCTTGTCGCCCGGTAATATTAGTAAATGTACGCTTTATTTGCCTGACCTTCCGGAAATGGATCCTAATAAAGCTGTTAAAATGCCTTTAATTCCGCAAAAAATTCAAAATAATCTTGATTTCAATATAAAAGAACCAAAAGGTGTCATTCTGGAAAATTTTGAAGTTCGCAAATTGGAACGGCAGGTCGATTTATATCTTCGTTTAGACGAGGCCGGAGATATGTGGCGTAAAACGCCTCCGTTAGGAAATTTAATTATTAATCTATCGGTTGGTCCCCTAACTTCTGAAGTTTTATCGAGTGACAAAACAAAACTAAATGATCGTGGTCCTGTACCTGCGATCCCCTATCAAATTGATGCGAAGCCTGTTAAAAGAAAGGTTACTAAATGAAGTATTATTACAGCGCTATAATGTGTATTTTATTATTGATATGGGTTAGTCCATTAACGGCAATGGAAAAACCTAAAATCGATTGTTCCAGGATACGTGGTGTTTGTTATGGTTCCATGGCAAATCCGGAGCAAACACGACGTGAACTTGATTACGGTAAAAGAGTCAATCTCAATACAGTTCGTTTTTGGCTCAGTCGGACGAACTATGTTACGCGAGGTGATGCCTATATTAAGGAAGTCGTCGGTTTTGTACGTACCTGCCATGAAAAAGGTTATCGATGTATACCTATTCTGTTCAACGGAAACATGCTTAATCCGGAAACAATTAAGCCGAGTGCCTATCCGGAAGCAGACGCGTTTGCAACTGCTTTTGTTAAAGCTCTAAAAGACGAGCCCGGTTTACTGATGTGGGATATTATGAATGAACCGCTCTGTTGCGATTATATTAATAGAGCACCGAAAGAAAAACGACAAGAGCGTACGGAACAGATTTGGTCTTTTTTACGTCGTGAAATTAATCTGGTTAAAAGTTTGGCGCCATACAACCTGATTACGGTCGGTTATACAACGGCATGGGAGATAGAAGAATCGACGGCTGGTCAATTAGATGTCCTTTCTTTTCACGATTACAACGATACGCGCGAAAAGATACGTGCCAATTTTACATTAGCAAAAAAATGGGGGGAAAAACTGGGAATTCAGGTTATTAATACGGAGACGGGCTGTCTGGCGCGTGCGAATCCCTATGATCTTGTTCTGGAGATTTCACAAGAGTTTGGAATGGGCTGGGTTCTTTTTGAACTGATGATTTCCGGACGTTGTATTGATGAACATGGTATTTTTTATCCGAACGGAACGATTCGGGATGCGGGAACGATTGCGGCCATGTTTGGATGTTTTCGAAATCGGGGTGATTCTGTCGTCCCACCCAATCCCAATCGGGAGGGAAAAGCGGATCAGGCTATTGCCGGAATTCGGGACGCTCTCAAGGAATACACCAGTGACGCATTTGATTATCGGAGAAGTGATAAAAAGAAGCTTCTTGACGCTTGTGAAGTTGCCGCTAATCTGTTGGAATCAAGTGAATTGGTTCCTATGTCCGATCTCCCGACAACGTATATTGAAAAATTCCGACGAGATAAAAATGCCGATCTTTGGGAGATTCGAAAATTCGCGGTTAAACTCGCGGAACGACTTAAAGAAGTCTGTCAAATTTTGTAATGTTGTGTCTTGACAAAACAGGACAGGGAAGACGCTATAACAAGATGTAGCCAATCATAACCATAGACATTGGGAATTATAGATCATATATTCATGACATACATGATACATGAAATATATGGAAGTGTTTTGTGATATACTCAAGGTCGTTATAAAAGTCTATTTTTCAAAAACATGCGAGACACCTGTTTTCCCGGCATTGCGGACGAGACGTGCGCGTTCCAGTCAACGCTGTTTTTCAGGGGTTTAAAACATGCGAGACGCCTGTTTTCCAGGCATTGCGGACAAGACGTGCGCGTTCCAGTCAACTCCATTTTTCAGGGGAATAAAACATGCGAGACGCCTGTTTTCCCGGCATTGCGGACGAGACGTGCGCGTTCCAGTCAACTCCGTTTTTTAAGTGTTCACAACCCCTAGTCACCATTATACCCCTGATACTTAAATTCACATCGTTCAGTAACGTACCATTTACCATCATCTTCCTTTAATAGTTCGACATCAATAAAATGAACCGGAATGGTAAAACGACCATTAAAATATCCGGAAGTCGTTCCAGATACCGTTCCGGTAAACTGAACGTGTGCCATGGGAGGCGATGTATAATTATTTATACTGATAATTTTAAAATCACGAATTTTAGTCCATTCGATTTTGGCCAGGCCCATATGATATCGAGCCTTCTGCTTCGTCGATTCCGCATCGAATGTTAAATAGGAAATAACCCTCTCTACATCGTTCTGCTCGATGGCCGCCGCCAAATTGAGTATCGTCTGCCGTACCATTTTTCTATCCGTTTGTATTTTCATAATACAAATGTAGCCCACTATAATAGAGATAATGGCCGCCACCAAAAGTATGACTCCAATCTTTTTTTTACCTAGTACACAATAAAAGCAACCACCAAAGGCACTAAAGGTAATCGTAATAATCGCCCAAAATATAACACTCTCAAATATTATAGAAGACATCTCTTGATACTCCCTAAAAAAGAAAAGACTTTATTGGTATTGAGAACATCGATACAATATATACTGTAGACGTATATTGTATGACATAATATATTGTATGACATAATATATTGTATGACATAATATACTGTATGACATATACTGTACGACATATACTGTACGACATATACTGTACGACATATACTGTATGACATTATAAATTCGGTATTTTCTGGGAGCGCGGACACCATGCCTGACGGCAGGCAGGTCTCGTCCACATTCCCCAAAACAGGCGTCTCGCCTGTTTTGAAAAATAGACTTTTATAACGACCTTGAGTATAATCCATGTTCTCAATTAAGGAATAATAACTCCCTAATTTACATTATTTTTCGCAGAACGTTTTTCAATACGACGAACGCGATCCAGTTCGGAATCGTCAGCAATTTTGAGAACACGAACACTGCGGAAGGCGACAGGATCGCCATGTCCCAAAAATCCGATAAATCCGGTTTTATTATGGAGGCCGGGATGCTCTGCCTTGTGAATCGGCTTCGCATTCGTAATATCGGCATCGACAATTATCTTGCCATTGACCGTTACGATAATGTGCGGACCTATCGCAATAATTTCTTCCTGATTCCATTCGCCATCCGGCTTGAGTGCTCCTGTCTTTGCCGGAACAATACCGTAAATGGAACCGTGCTTCTGCCAGTCCTGCGCTTCGGAATATGCATCGGACAGAATTTGAATCTCCATACCGTAATAGGCAGAATCCCGACCCGCCTCCGTTCGGATTCCGACTCCATTATTGCCTCGTGGAGGTAACTTGAACTCGAATCGGAAAATAAAATTGTCATACTGCTTCTTCGTTAAGAGTTGACCTCCCTTTTCACAGACAAATGTTTTGTCCGACTTGACCGGGTATCCTTCAATACTCCCCTGCCAGGTCAATGGACATAAAACCGTTCCATCAAATAAAAGTTCGAAACCAAGTTCCTGCTCCGCCGGCGATAACCGATTAATGTCGGTCGCCATGACCGTAGAACTGATCGTTGCAAATATTACTATAAAAAATGCTATTAAATATTTCTTCATTTTTTCCTGCTTGTATTCTAAAATTTTTATACCACCGTACCATAGGAACGATTATCATCGATCCACAGATATCTGACCGGTTTTATCCTCTCCTTCTATTCCCGCAGACATTGCACATAGGGCACATAGACATGACATAGCGCATAGACATGATATTGCGCATAGGAATGACATTGCACATAGGCATAGCCTGCGGTGGTCTTCGAATAACTCCGGCCATTTTTATACCCAAGGCCATTATAAATCTCTATAAATCTCTTTTTTAAAACAGGCGAAACACCTGTTTTGAAGGATGCAGACGAGATGTCCGCGTTTCCGGGAAATGCCGGTTTTATAATGACCCACAATGTACCAGTATTTTACTTCCAGCGGTCAATAACTTTTTGAGCACGGGCCTTCAGATCGGCGTTACCGGTAATATCAATGACCTTCTGCATATTGTCGCATAACTTTTTACGTGCCTCTTTGCCACTGTTGTCATTGGGAAGATTGATCTTTTCCCCCACCATAACAGCCGCGGTACAGGCACGATCTTTATAGGCACTGTCTGTCGAGTAGGAGAGAGCCGCCTCAATAGCGCTAATATCAATAATACGGGCAAAAACATCGAAAATGAGGGTGCGATCTTCCGGACGGAAGGCGATAGTAAACGCCTGTTTGCACATGGCTAATTTCTCTTCCGTCGGGATATTGAACTGACGCGGAATACGAATGTAACTTCGAATACCACGAATACGGTATTTATTGTTTGTCGCCTCTTTAGCCAGTTTGAGACTAACAGCGGCTACCTGCTGAATATCGTCCGGAGTATTCCATGCACCGAGTATTTCCGTAGCTTTATCAACGGTGTCGGCATTCCAACAAGCTTCTTCGATACAGGCTAATGCGGTTTTTCCGCCAATCTGTTTGAGCAACGGGATCAAATTCAGTTTATCTTCCGTACTTGCGGCCTTGAAGAGTTTAACGACCTCGCCCGCACAGTCTTCTCGTGGGAGTCTGGTACAGGTCGCGTTCAGAACCCAGTCGATCTTCTTCTGGTCTGCCTCCGTTTTGAGAACATCGAACATCAAACCAACTTTATCCAGCGAGACAATTTCGGACAGAGCGGCAATGGCTGCATCCCGTACTTCCGGCTTTACACCTTCCGCCTTGGCTATTTTCGTTAAAAGAGGAATTGCGATATCTATCCGTCGAAGTTCGATAACCTTCAACAGGCAATTGACTCCCTGAATTACTTTCTCGTCATCACTTTTATACATATTTTCGGCGAGAACTTTATCCAGGTATTGTACAAGGGTTTCATTGACATGATTGCCCTTGAGTTGGACACCATATTTCTGGAATGCGGCGAACATATCGGTATTCTTGTTCTTAAGTGCCGTTTCCATGATCTTGACAATGACATTACCGGTTTCCGAATAGGCATCCGTATCGAAATGACACAACGCGGCGAGAAGGGCCACCTGAACATCGTTTGAAATATTATCTTTTGCGGCCAAATCCTGAAGAAGTGGGAGAAGGATCCTCTTGGAGTCTTCATCGGTACGGTCACCGAGGGCGCGAAGAACACGTGCCTGACGATCAGCCGCGATTTTTGGGAAGATATTGACAACAGCCTTAACAATTTTTTCGGAATCGTCCTTGCTGTATTCGCGAATCGTCTTTAAACCGCCTGTAAAGCAACATGTTTTGGGAGATTGAAGTTTTTCCAACAGTACCGGGGCGGAATCGCCTTTACGGAGCAGAAGTGCATGATAGGAAGCTGCTTTTTGTGCGAAGACAGGAAAAGACGGATTCACAATAGCGTCACAGATCGAGGCTGCCTTGGCGTTATTACCTGCCATTTCATATTCTTCGGCACAGTCCAATAAAGCGTCGGCCAGTCCGGTCCAGACGGTGAAGTTCTCATCCTTGGGGCCCTTGAGCTCCGCGAGAAGAATATCTGTGGTTTCGTCATTGGCAATATTCCCTAAAAAGACATAGATTGCCTTTTTAACAAAGGGATCCGGCTTCTTCGCGAGAAGTTCCTTGACCATGGCAATCGAGCCGGCATCACGTCGAACACCAAGGGTATCGATAACGCCTGCCGCCTGTTTGCCTTTAAGTTCGACGGCCGCGCGACGTAATGCCACATTGACATTTTCGCCCGGCATGGCTTCCAACGCATAACGAGCGTAAACGTTGAGAACGTCATGGGCAAGAAGCGGAATCAGAGCCGGAATTGCGGCATCCGTTCCATAGACGGCCAAACGTTTACAGGCGAGATTCTTCATGAATATATCGTCCTGGGAATCGCCAGCCTTCTGAATGGTTTTGATTAAAACGGCTTCGTCCGTTGTTGTTAATAGAGTCTGTTTTAACTCCGGATCAAGTTGTGCTTCGCTTTTCATCGAAAACGCGAGTGCTCCGGCCAGTATGAGACCCAGGAATAACCATTTGTAATATTTTATCATATTGTAATTCTCCTATTGGTATTATTTTTCCAGGTTTTGTTTTCGAGATGATTACAGCGTATAGGGAGCACGCATGGCCCGAGATCGCATACGGTTGGCATCGGCATCGTTAAGGAATTCCTCTTTAACCGGATCGAATTTGACCGTTCTGCCCAGTTGCCAGGCGATATAGGCACAGTGGGACGCGATATGCGATTGAGCCGCAACTCTTGCGTTCGCGGCCGGATTACGTCGTGTCTTGACACATTCGACGAATTCCGCGATATGGGTAATCGGGTCCGTTCCCGGCATACCGAAGTATTTGAGTTCTTTACGTAAAGCATCGGAGGAAACGGCCATACGACCACTGTCACCAGTTTCAACCCAACCTTCCTCGCCTACATATCGGGCACTACAGGTACCAAGTCCAAGCCATCCATCGGAACGCATAACGAGTTTGAGGCCATCGGCATAGAATGCGTGAATGTTACCCGCTTTCGTTCCATCCGCATTGAATTCCGGAACGTATTCGACCGGCGCGGTATCGTCTTTTTGTGCAGCCCATTGGCAGAGATCGACGGTATGGGACCCCCATTCGAGAATTCCACCACCATGGAAATCGTAATGTCCACGCCAACTCCCTTCAATATAGGCTTTATTATAGGGGCGCCAGGGACACGGACCGAGCCAACGGTCCCAATCGACTTCGTCGATTCCCGGCTGCGGCTGTGTGGGAAGCCAGTCCTGGGACGTGGCCGGCCAGAGTGTATTGGCATGAACTTCCGTTAATTTACCAAGTTTTCCACTCTGGGCAATTTCCGCGGCCAGCATGAAGTTACCAATATTACGGCGCTGGGTTCCCGCCTGATAGACGACTCCGTAACGTATGACCGCATTGGCGAGTGCCCGGCTTTCCGCAATGGTCAGGGAGAGCGGTTTTTCACAATAAACGTCTTTTCCGAATTTAGCGGCCGTAATGGAGGCCATGGTATGCCATCGGTCTCCCGTCGCAATCAAAACGGCGTCAATATCGTCACGAATCAAAAGATCTTCCATGTCTTTATACATGGCGCAATCTTTATTATTATATTTTTGATCGGCGAAATCCTTAATTTTTTCACGCTGATCTTTACGAATATCGCAAATAGCCCGGAACTGAATATCGGGACGCCCAATAAAGCACGTTAAATCGTGGAAACCTCTGGAATGGATACCGATCGCGCCCAAATTAACCTTGTTGCTAGGTGCAACCGCTCCGTCGAGCCCCATAACCGAGGCCGGAATCAATTCGGGAATCATGGCCGCCGTACCGGCGAGGACCGTTCCACGGAGGAAAGTTCGTCGTTTCATCCCCTTTTTGTTCAACATCATAAATATCTCCTTTATTGTTTACTGACAACAGCTTGTGTTCACCGCAACAGGTTGGCGAAAGGGCTTCGCCGATCCCCAAAACAGAATTATTCCATACCTTAAGCAGGGTGAACGTCTGACAATCCCAAGATGATAACCTTTTGAAAATCCAATGTCAAGCGTTTTCCTTGCCGCAACGGAAAAAATTTTGCTATTGTCTGATTTTTAAAAAAGAGGTATACTTTAGGCCACTTCATAAAATAACGCATTTGGACGTTTCCGAAAAAAGCCGGAAAACACTCGGGAATACCGTCTGTTTCTCTGCTAAATACAATACAAACCCAAAAGGATCACAGGAAGGTCAAAACGAGAAACAGAAAAAGAGTCAAAATATCTCAAAAAGCAGGAATTTTTGATAAAAATTTCACTCTAAACGAAAAATGCCAAAAATGAATCCATTGTTAGATGTATAGAAAATGATGTATAGATAATATAAAAAATATTGATTGATTTGTAATTTGAAAGTCCAACGCCATGACCCTGAACAATTCGTCAGTTCCAGAAAATCGATTCCCCATGCCGGATCCTGAAAACCAAGGTCGGGATATGCCTAAAGATGATTTATTTTCCTCTTTTCTCCTTGACGAGCTGTTTCTCCTGACCGGCAAGAGTAACCGACGAGTCTGCTTGAGAGATGAAGAATTCGACGGACGTTTTCAGTTGGATGGAATTCCAGATTCGACAGTAAATATTGGCGGTCTCGATTACATTTTTTTTTCCGGAAGTGGTTATTTGGGTAATCAGTCCAATCCAAAGGTACTGGCCTCCGCTTGTGAAGCAATCCTTCTTTATGGAATATCCTGTGCAACAACGCGGCGTCATTATGTCCCGATTCCCGTCGTTGAGGTCGCCAGACAGGGGGCCCGAATGTTCGAAACTGAAAGTGCCTATTACGCTGCCAGTAGTCATGAATCGTTTATTCTCCTTCTTGAATCGCTCGTGGGTATCTGCGAACGAATTTTTATCGACGAAGCATGCCACGAATTTTTTTTCGAGGCAATTAATCGTCTTCCTCCGTCTATTCTGCCTCCCATTTTGGTACGACACCATGATACGGAACATTTGCGAAAAATGCTTGAAGAACATCTTCTGCCCGGCGAACGACCCCTCTTTATTACGGAAGGGGTGTTTCCTGTCTTCGGTACGATTACTCCACTCCCGGAACTCTTCTCGCTCCTGGCTCAATATGACAACGCTTCCATTCTGATTGACGATTCCCATGGATTTGGCGTACTTGGCAAACAAGGACTAGGTACTCTGGAACATTTCGGTTATCAGACAAAAAATATCAATCGAACACCGTTAGATCGTTTGGAGCCCGATTTCGAAGACAATAAATGGAAGGGAACATCGGATTCGGACGAGACGGATGAATTAAAGGAACCTCCCTTGCATGTCTACTGGACTTCTTCACTCTCCAAGGCCATTGGCGGTATCGGAGGCCTGGTTCCCGGAAGTCGGCGCTTTGTCGATCGTATTCTGGAAAAAACCTATCGCCAGATAAATGATGTTCTAACAACGCCCGGAGCCGCCGCTACTAATAAAGCACTGGATATCTCCTTCCATGGTTTGAAAAAACGAAAAATCCTCTGGTCGAAAACATTACGATTAAAAAAGGCCCTTCAAAAAATTGGGATTTCCGTGGAAGATAATCAGATTCCTATTATACCAATCTTTCTCGGAACAAATGGTAATATGCGCCGTATACAAAAAGAACTCGCCGATCGACAAATTTTAGTAACCTACCTCCCACACTTCCAACAGAAAAAAGCCCAGGGAATGTTGCGAATAACCCTGTCCTCTAATCATACAAATGTAATGATCGATACATTGGTAAAAGCATTAAAAGAAGTCCTTTGATTTTATTGGAGAATGATTATTGCCAATGATATTCCAGATGTAATTTCAATGTCTTGGGATTCCCGGACTTCTTTAGGACATTGCCGATAAAGTGTTAAAAAAGGATATTTTGGTTCAAAATATTTTCCGTGGAATGAATCACTTCCAGTTTTAGCTATTTTCAAGAAGGTGAATTCAACCGATACACAATAAAAAATGTCCATTTTCATAAAAAATGACGATTCTTTACAATTTGGGCTTTTCAAAAACGGTCTTTAAAAGTATATTTATACAAATTCAGTCGTCTGTAAATTGCAGACCTCCATATAAAACAAACGGTCCTTGTCTTTTGTATCTTCAAATACAAACAGAGCAGGACGATTGTTTTATAATAAACAAGAGCAAATAAAGATTAAAGATCATGACAGAAAATAATAGAGAAGATATCAAAAAGATCGATTTAGCAAACGAGACCAGGGAGGCGGAATGGGAAAACGCCACGGGTCAGGAAGACAGTTTATCGGAAAATACGCAACCATTTGAAATACACGTATCGGAACGGGTCAAGCGATTACCCCCCTATTTATTTGCGGAATTGAACGCACTCAAATATGCCAAACGGCGCGAGGGAATTGATGTTATCGATTTGGGGATGGGAAGTCCTTCAGATCCACCCGATCCTTTGATCATCGAAAAACTGATAGAAGTAGCCCATCATCCTCGATTACATGCCTATAGCAATGCACGTGGACTTCTGAATCTGCGTCGTGAAGTTGCCGCGCGCTATTGGAAATATTATGGAGTTCGCTTAAATCCGGATAATGAAACTATTGTAACAATAGGTTCAAAAGACGCCTTGAGTCACATGATTTTGGCGTTAATCGGACCGGGCGATCTGGCCATTGTACCTGCGCCCTATTTTCCAGCCCATCTTTATGCCGTTATGCTCGCTTCCGGCGAGACCCTGGCTCTGGATGTTCGGAATCCGGAAAAATTATTGTCGGAAGTGGCCATTGCCTGTGAAACCCATTGTCCACGTCCTAAACTAATGCTGGTCAATTTCCCCCATAATCCGACAACAACTGTAGTCGATCAGGATTTTTATGTCGACCTGGTTCGTTTGGCTAAAAAATATGGCTTCATGATTATTAGTGACCTGGCCTATGCGGATATCGTTTTCGATGGCTATCGTACCCCAAGTATCCTGGCGGTTCCTGGCGCTCTGGACGTTGCGGTTGAAATGACAACAATGTCGAAGAGTTATAACATGGCAGGCTGGCGAGTCGGCTTCTGTTGTGGCAATAAAGATATGGTTCGCGCTCTTGCAACCATAAAAACATATTACGATTACGGTACCTTTGCCCCAATTCAAATAGCTTCGATTGTTGCCATTCGCGAACTGGATGCCATGGTGGAAAGACAGGCAAAAATATATGAACATCGCCGGGAAATACTCTGTGACGCCATGGAACGAATCGATTGGGAGGTGTCCCGACCCAAGGCAACCATGTTCGTTTGGCAAAAAATACCAGAAGAATGGGCCTCGAAAATGTCAACTTTTGATTTTGCAATGAAACTGCTTCGGGAAGCCAATGTGGTTGTCAGTCCCGGTAGTGCCTTCGGACCATTGGGGGAAGGCTGGATGCGTATGGCTCTTGTCGAAAAAGACGATCGGCTTCGACAGGCCATTCGACAAA
The DNA here is from genome assembly GCA_964442735.1 of uncultured Planctomycetaceae bacterium. Classification (GTDB taxonomy): domain Bacteria; phylum Planctomycetota; class Planctomycetia; order Pirellulales; family Thermoguttaceae; genus JAUNBG01. The sequence continues at coordinate 23,592 of CAYUAP010000062.1, forward strand.
TCGGACGAGCCATAAAAACTTCCTGAAATTACCAGTGCGGCGCGCCCGATATCAAGTGTAGAAAAATTGGAATCGCTGAATACCTCCCTCTAAACGGAATCATTTCGGCCGAATAGATCAATGTTACACAGGTGGACCGCCTGTGTTCCCGGGATACAGACGAGACGTCTGTACTCCGGTCAACCAACCAAAAGGAGTAACCGTTCACGGATATAAAGTGAAAACACAGATAACACTGATTTTCACGGATAGTTTTTTGGCAAACAAACTTTTTATGATAAAATTATTTATGATAATAGATAAAATGTTTCGTTTGTTATTGTAAAATATTGTATTTTACGGCAGACTATCTGTGTTTATCCGTGATATCCGTGGTTCCAAAATCGTTCGTGAATGGTTACCAAAAGGAAAGACAATGACACCTTTAGACAATCCCTATAAATCATCAATGCAGGAAGATCCACTCCAGGACGCCATGGAATATCGTGATCATTTTGAAGACGACGAAGAATTTCAGGAGGCATTGGCCATTTGGCCGGTTTGTCCCCAATGTGGACGACGAAGAATTACGACATGCCCGATCTGTCATACGTCCGGAACCCTGTTTCCCCTCGCGGATGCGGAATTCTGGGTTGAGGAGAATAACGACATTAAAATTGAGGCGGTACCGACATCTCCTGGATGCAATTGCGGTGGAACCTGCGGCTGTCATCATGATTCCCCGGAATATAAACAAAACGATTCATCTTTTTTAATGCCAGGAGATCAACCGTCCGGACTCCCCGACTTGAGTGTGACTTCTTCCTATTTCGCTCCCTATATGACGGGCCAGCCACAAGACCAGCTTCCTTCCTTTAATATGAATATTTCTGTGGAAGAACAGGAGTGTTCTAAAGCAATTCCCGGGCAAAAAGAAGTAAAATTATTGGCCTGCTACGTCTGTTCCGAACCATTTGTCCCCCATTTCCCTGCACGATGCGAATGGTGCGGTTATCGTTTTGAACATACAACCGCCGATAACGATGATATCAGTGATAATATTATTTCTTCCGATATTACATCTTCTGATATTACATCTTCCGATCAAACAATGAAGGACCACGATTTACCAGTTTCATCTGATTTATCGGATTCAGCTCAAGATTCAGCGCGCGAAGAAATCAGTCCGCGTATTTTGTTCGTGCTTGCTGGTTTGGCTGTTTTGTCCCTTGGCGCAATCATTTATCTACTTGTTCTCTTTAATTAATAGTAAAACCAATTAATAGTAAAACAATAATGTAAAGTGTTTTATTTATTGAAATATGGCATATATTAGATAAATGAAACGAATATTTTTGCAACCAATTAAAGTGACAGTGGAGAAATAGCTGTTATGGATTATTTTTCACGGAAGGTAATACGACCTCGTTCGAGATCATAGGGACTCATTTCGACCTTAACATGGTCACCAGGAATAACACGAATACGATTTTTGCGCATTTTACCGGCAAGACGGCAGAGGACGTTTAATTCGACCTCATCCAGCTTTACACGAAACGCGCCACGGACCTCTTCCGTTACAACGCCTGTAAAGACAATTGCTTCTTCTTTATTTTTTTGTTCTCGTTCCAAAGGAAACCTCCATCAATAAACATAAATTCTAAAAATGACCTCCTCTAATAAATTAATCTTCCGCAAAATGAAATTTCAATCTACGATTACCACAAGATTGGACAGACTAAACCACGTCTGTCTCTCTTTGGTTTAGAGTCATCTACCCCGCAATTATGATCTTTTCATAATTGCATTCTCCATATATTAACATTTTTACCAAAAAATGCAAGCGTTTTTTTTCTAAATCTAAAAAAACGCTATAAATTTGCAAACGAAAAAGGGAATTTCAGTTTTCAGAATTGCCAGACGAATCTTTTGGTTGCGTTACAGGAGGAGTCAATTCCTCAAAAAATATTTCACTCAATTCTTCGGAAGATTGTGTCTCTTCTTCCTTCGAGGTGGATATTGTCTTTTCGGTTTCGGTTTCTGTGTTGGTTACTGTATTGGTTTCTGTATTGGTTACGGTATTGGATAGAGGATGGTTCATTGGAAAAGTTGTGTCCTCTTCTTCTTGAGAAACGACTTTGGATAAAACCTCGTCGGATGATGATTCGGATTCTGGAATAGCATCCGGTTCCTGAACAACGTCTGGTTCCTGAAGAGCGTCTGGTTCCTGAATGACGTCTGGTTCCTGAATGACGTCTGGTTCCTGAATGACGTCTGGTTCCTGAAAAGCGTCTGGTTCCTGAAGAGCGTCTGGTTCCTGAAGAGCGTCTGGTTCCTGAAGAGCGTCAGGTTCCTGAAGAGCGTCAGGTTCCTGAAGAGCGTCAGGTTCCTGAAGAGCGTCTGGTTCCTGAAGAGCGTCAGGTTCCTGAAGAGCGTCCGGTTCCTGAAAAACGTCTGATTCCTGAAAAACGTCTGATTCCTGAAGAGCGTCTGGTTCCTGAATAATTTCCGGTTCTTTTTTAGGAAAAGCGGAAAAAGGATTATGGAACGGATTTTTTTCTTCTTTATCGGAATAAAGTGAAGAAGACGTACTATGTTTTTCCTGATAGAAAGAGGAAGTCGGTCTGGTTGGCGATTCGGAATAACTCTCTTTTATATTGGAACGGTGTGTTTCCGAATTGGCCATGGCTTGACGTTCGTCCCATTGTTCACGGGTTATCAGTAGATCACGAGGCAGATTTTTTTTGATGGGATTGGCTTTGGAGACAATACCATCCACTTCCAAATAGTCAAAAATACGTGCAGCACGCGTGTATCCGATTCGCAGTTTCCGTTGGATATTGGAGACGCTGGCCGGTTCGCCTGCGAAGAGGAGATCGATAACTTTTTCATACAAGGCGTCCCGAACATCGTCCGCCAGATCTTGTGGATTGTCTCCTTCCATTTCAAATTCAATAGGTTCGAAATTAGGTTCTTCCGTTCCGATTTCCATGGTAACGGCATTGATTTCACCTTCGGAAACGAAAGTTCCCTGTCCGCGGATAACACGACTTGAACCGGGAAGCAGGAAGAGCATATCGCCATTTCCCAAGAGTTGTTCCGCTCCTTTACAATCCAGAACAACCTGACTATCCACTCGACTGGCCACACCGAACGCGATTCGTGCGGGCAAGTTCGACTTGATTAGACCCGTTATAATATCCACCGTAGGTTTTTGGGTGGCTAAAACGAGATGGATTCCAACGGCACGGCTCTTTTGAGCTAGTCGCGTAATATGAAATTCGACTTCTTTACCGGAGGTCATCATTAAATCGGCCATTTCATCTGCCACTATCACAATATAGGGCATTGATTTGGGAATATCCCGCCATTCTTCTTCACAGGTCGGTTTGGTTCGACGGAAAAGGGTCTCCCGACTTAAACGATTGTATTCCTCTAAATTACGGACACCTGCCCGACAGAGAAGTTGATATCGATTTTCCATTTTTTCGACAGCCCAGGCGAGAATGGCTTCCGCTTTTTTCATATCAATAACTACCGGATGCATTAGATGGGGAACGGCTCGATATAAATTGAGTTCAACCATTTTCGGGTCGATCAAAATCAGTTTTACCTCGTGTGGGGAACGTGTCATCAGGATCGACATGATAATAGCGTTCAGACATACCGATTTACCGGTTCCAGTTCGCCCGGCAATCAGGAGATGGGGTAATTTGGTCAAATCGCTAACCATTGGTGTTCCAGATACATCTTTTCCCAAAAAGATCGGTATTGCCATACGATCAGCGATATTGGGGCATTCTTCCATCAGATCACGGAGACGAACTAATTGCCGTTGTTGATTGGGAATTTCTACTCCCACCGTATTTTTACCCGGAATTGGCGCAACAATACGGACGCTGGGAACCTTCATGGCTATTTCCAGATCGCGTGCCAAGGCTGTAATTTGGGAAAGACGTGTTCCACGAGCCATTGTTATTTCATACATCGTAATAACTGGTCCGGTTTGTGTTTCCACGACTTTTACATCCAAACCATAGTCGGCAAAAGATTTTTCCAAATGATTACTGACGTTGGTGATTTGTTCCTGAAGTTCTCCCTGATCGCATGGATTCCCTTCCATCAGAAGTTCAATGGATGGATACTGATATTCTATGATTGGCGGTGTTTCTTCAATATTAATAGCTTCCTGATTTTCATCCGGATTCCATTCCTGTTTTTCCTTTTGATCTTCCTCTCTTTTTTCTTCCTCAATGGGGATCTGTTGTTTGTCCGGTAAAACTTCCACGGACTTTTCATTGACAATAGTTACGGGAGTGGGGATGGGAAGAGTTGGTATCGTACCATGTTCGTCCAAGGGGGAACTCGTTGTAATACTGTAGGTGTCAAAACTGACAGGATCTGATGCCTTTTGTGATATTTCCTCTATCGGAAGCCTGTTTTGAGAGGTTGGGAGCGGCTGTCTGTTTTTTTGACGGGAAAACAGAGCGAAAAAGTTTTCCGCGAGTGGATAGATACCTGTTACCGTCAGGAAAAAAAAGAGCAGGGGATTATTGCAACAGAGTATTAGTCCGGCCAAAATCATACTCAACAGGATTATCATGGCCCCTAATGGAGCAAACCACAGGCCAAAAAAATAAAGGACGAGAGCTCCAAGATAACCGCCCGGACCGCTAATAGACGGACCTATGGAGGAATTCGGGAAAAAATAGGCTGCTATTCCACATATTCCGGACAATATTAAAAATACTCCGAATATCGTTAAATTGGGGGAAGACTGTTTTTGATCTATCCAATAGGATATAACAAAAATTCCTAAAGGACACAGTAGAAAAAACATTCCAATTCCAAACAGGCTTAAAAGAAAAAAAGAAAGTTTTAGGCCTGGAAGTCCTCCATAATTGATATCTTCGTATTTTTCCAGGGGTGTCAATCGTTCCGGTGGGGAAAACGAGGAAGGACTACAGACACAAATCGTTATATAAAAAAATATTAGGGTAATTATAATACCGAATATTAATTTTCCTGTCTCTTTCATTCGTTCCGTTTGTTTCATTTCATTCTCGCTCCTGTTTATCCAGCCAATTTTCGAATAATCTTTTCCTGCCGTTTACAGGCTGGTGGTTAATGTGGAATGGTATACTCAAGACCGTTTTAAATTCCTTCACTTTAAACCAGGCGAGATACCTGTTTTAGAGGATGTGGACGAGACGTTCGCGTTTCCAGCTTCCCTGTCAAAAAACAGTTTTTATCACACCAACCTGTGAATAGCAGGATTCTTTTTACAAAAGTGTACCATATAAAACACATTGGAACAGTAATAAAACAATTTTATTAAGTAAAAAATCCCTAAATTTTAAAAGGGTGTTTCGTATGATATAATATGTATGATATAAAATGATTGTTATTGAGTATATACTGTGGGACGTTATAAATTCGGCCTTTCCTGGGATCGTGGATGTTTCGTCCGATCTCCGTAAAACAGGCGTCTCGCCTGTTTTAAAAAAGAGATTTATAACGACCTTGAGTATAACATAAAAAAGATTTCCTGGACGGTAACTGTACCATTTTGAATATTTTTATCAAAAATAAAAATGAAAGGATTTTTTGAATGATATTTCGCATTTTTGCCCGTGGTTGCAATGGAGAAATACGTAGTTTTGATTATTCATCGGAGGAAGATATTCTTGTCGAACATACTAAAATCGGAATTGACGACTGTAGTACCGATTTATCACTTCGAGGACTTCCAGTATTTTTGGGATTAATAGGGCCTATGCCGGAAAAGGAAGGGATAGTTCGGTATGAAACGCCGGAGGTCTTCGAAAAACTAACACGTGAATGGTACAAGCCAAAACGTCGTGCCCGGCATACAAAAATTGAAGTTTAATTTAAGGATTTTTTGTAACCATTCACGGATATAATGTGAAACCACGGATAACACTGATTTTCACGGA
>CAYUAP010000063.1:0-24192 GCA_964442735.1 uncultured Planctomycetaceae bacterium
TATATATTTTATCCATCTTGACAAATGACTTGCGTAAAATGGAGGCTACACCCAATTTGTACCGGACTGGTTATCTATTTATATGGATATCAAATGCAAAAAATTTGACCTTGACATAAATGAAAAAATACGTCACACTTCCATTTTATAGAATGAACATGGGTAGAGACCCACAGAAATATTAGGAACGAAGGAGAATAAAAAATGTTGAAGAAGTGGATGATAATAGGTATTTTTACAGGGTTGTGTTTAGTATTAAACGGTTGTGGAGGGAGCAAGGAGAAGGCCTCGACAGATACGGTTACTCCGGCGGGACAGGCGGTTCCGACCGATGCGAAGGATAAAACATCTTCTACCGCTCCGGTAAATTTGGATATTCAATCGTCCACAACTGCTGAAGGGGTGACGAACCTTTTCCTTAAAGCTTTTTTTGGTGGGGATGACAAAACCGCCTATTCGTTTTTGACTTCTAAAGCGCAAACAGCAACAAAGGAGACCTTTACGGCCTCGGCAAATGATTCCATTCGCTGGGAAGTAACGAAAAAAATTGTTGACCCTGCGACGTCTAACTCCTTGGTTACCGTTTGTGTCAATGATTTAAACGATGATGGAACGACAAGTCAGGAAGAGCTTGTTTTTACCTTGTCTCAAGATGCAGGGAATTGGCGTGTTGCTGGGTTTAAGACTGGGTCACTGTCTATCAGTTTTGAAGAAGTACCGATTCCAGAGCATGATTCGACTGACAATGGTGTTAAAGTGGGACAGGCTAATGTTCCTGGTATTAAATAGGAAAAGGATTGTTTCCGTCTTCTCTTGGGAGATGGATTAAAAGAAATAAATAAACGTTATTTCCTCAATATGAATAATTTCAGAGTATGAATAATTTCAGAGTATTGACGAAAAAACAGGCGGGATGTCTGCTTTTTTGAAAGGTGGAGGTAACGTCTTCCTTTAGGCCGATAGACCACTCTTGATAAAAAAACGAATTTATAGAATGCGTACATTTATCTCTATATTCCTGTTATTGTTGTCCCTGATTTGGGTAACTGATATTCCGGCTCAAAATTGGCAGTCCTATAAAAATGAAATAGACCAGTTGAAACGGAATGCGGCGGAGCATCGACAGGCGAAACAGAATCAGCAACATCTACAGAAGGTGGAGCAGGAACAGAATAGCGGTATTCGAGGAGCTCTTGGTTTTCAGGAGATTTTGGGATCGGACTATCGCGCACAGACCTTGATAAACGATCCGAATCAAAGTAACGGGCGGACAGAAAAAGAACCGATGGCTCCTTCGATTCCGTCCTGTCGGGCGTTTCCTTCGATGCGTAATACTGCATCTTTGAACGATCTCTTTTTTCTAAATGCGCAATTCGGATGGACCGTTGGTGATCGTGGAACTATCTGGATGACCAAGGATGGGGGGAGTCATTGGTTTTTGGTAAATTTCCCATCGGATGTTAATCTCTATTCGGTACATTTTCAAAATGAACAATTGGGTATTGTTGTCGGTGGACTAATTGAATCTTCTTCTCAAACGGGACGTGGTTCTATTTTTCGAACAGAGGATGGAGGTCGGACATGGCAATCGGTTGAAATTGGTTTCTATCCCATTTTACGTAAAGTACGATTTTGCGGACCGAATCAGGTGTGGATATCAGGTGATTCATCGGAACTCTATCCGGGAGGTCTGTTTATTAGTGGTGATGGAGGACTCTCTTGGACTGCGGAGGCTGGTAGTCGTCATTCCGGGTGGAGGACGTTGATTTGGAATCCTACGACTAAAGAGGGTATGGGAATTGGGATGGATGGTTCCTTAATCCATAAAAAAGGGGGGGCTCGAATAAAGGTCGAACTTCCTGTTGGGGCACGGAGAATTCTTGATTTAAGTGAAGGGAGTGTACCGCAGCCTCTTTATATTTCAGGACAGGCGGGACTTCTAATGCAGTCGCTGGATAAAGGAGCCCATTGGACCCGTGTGGTTGGAAATAAATCGGCAGATCAATTTGATTATTTTGACTTTCAAACGATCTTTGTTCGGGAAAAATATTTATGGATGGCTGGTTTACCTGGAAGTGTGATTTTTTTCTCAAAAGATGGGGGGGCCACTTGGAATAGTGCTTTTACCGGGGTTCGGGTTCCTCTTCGCAAAATTTGGTTTAGTGACGAAAATAACGGTTGGGCTGTTGGTGATCTTGGAACGATTATCGCGTCAAAAGATGGGGGGAGAACGTGGAAGATAATGCGGGAGGGGGGACGGAGATTAACCTTCCTGGCCCTCTGGGGAAACGGTTCCATTCTACCTTGGGAGATGTTCGCACTTTATGCGGGCGAAGAAGGTTTTTTGACACGGCTTCATCTTTTGGCTCGTGACGATGATCGGGAAACAATTTCTGATGAATTGACCTGGAATTCGAAATTACAGGAGGCCTTGTTGGAAACGGGAGCTGACGGTGTGTCCGAATCGGGACTGTTTCGTCTTGATTCCCGTGATTTAAACTGTACTCCGGAACAAATTATCGAACGTTTTAATCGTGAAAACGATGGTAAAGGCTTGGAAAAATTCCGGGAAAATCTGGTCAGGTTTTTACGATTATGGCGCCCTTCTATTGTGATAATAGAGGAGGGGAGTGCTTCTCCAATGGCCGCGTTAATCGAAAAAGAGCTTCCTTTAGCCATTCAAAAGGCGGCAGATCCTCTGGCATGGTCGGAACATTTGACTTGGTGCCGTTTAGAACCATGGCAGGTTCAAAAAGTATTGCGTTTTCGAACTCGGACTGAAGATCGGGGGGAGTCCGGCTTGTCTCCGGATTCCGGTTCCAATGTTTCCTCGAAGAAGAAGGCGGTTGTCGATTCTTCGTTCTTTTGTACGGTTTTGGGTCGATCTTCCGGAGAACTAGGTCGTAAAGCTCGTCTGTTTGTAGGGGTAGATCCGCATATTCCGAAAAATAACTCTTTCGATATTATATATGACCGCGAAAAAAAGAAGGAAAACGAGGTGGATGGTAAAATGGATTCGAATACCGGTTATAGTGATATACTTGCCGGAATGGATATTCCACCGGGATCGGAAGCGCGTCGAATTCCGGAAGATGGCTTGCGAAAACTCCGAAATGATCTGGTCAAGCGATCAATGGATCGCCGCAAAAAACTTGGTATTGTTGATACTCTCTTTAATAAAAAAGAGACGAATGCCACTGCGGCCGGACTGTTGGCACGGCTAGGGGATCTACAGAAGGGAATGGACAGCGAACAGGCGATCGAATTTTTACTTTCTGTTGGAAATTCTCTGGCAGGGAAAGGGGAATGGGAACTTGCGGAAGAAGTTTATTCTTCGATTGCGATGGACTACGCCAATTGTAGTGCTAGTCGGGAAGCGTTTTTGTGGTTAATCAGTTTTTATTCGAGTCGGGAACTCTATTGGAAGACGCAGGAAAAGAACAGAGCGGCCCAGTCGGTGGTTTATCAAATGGGGGGGGGCGCTTCTCCTGCTGAAGCAAGAAATCGGTCCGGACTAGCCATCGATCCTGTCCAATTACAGGCTCGGCTGGCAAACGCTGATAATTTGGGAAAAATGATACGGGATACCTGTCCGGAGTTATTTATGGATCCGCGTATTCGATTTCCTTTAGCCTCGGTACAACGGGAACGTGGATTTACAAACGATGCCCTTCGATATTATATGAATCGGAGTATGATTTCCGGAAATGATTTATGGGGGATTCGTGCCATGGCGGAATACTGGCTTCTGACGCCCAATCGTGATAATTTACCGCCCGGCAATCGCGTTTGTCCCTTGTCGTCGGTTTCGTGTCGTGCTGTGGTCAAACGTCCCTATTTGGATGGTGTCCTTGAAACGGAAATATGGAGTGCGGCTGAACGCATTTCTCTTTCCAAAGAACGTTTAACCGAGCCGTCTGCCAATCCGGATCGTGATAAAGGAGAACGGACTTGGCAGACAGAAAACAAAAAGCTGTCAAAAGATTTTGGTTCTTTTATATCGTTTCTTTATGATAAAGAGTACCTTTACATTGGAATTGAATGTCAAAAGATCGTTGGATTTCCCTATCGAAAAGAGGATTTGCCTAGAGAACGGGACAGTGATTTATCCGCGTTCGACCGAATTGAAATTGAATTGGATGCCGACCGGGATTACGCCACGGCCTGGTCGTTTGTAATCGACTATCGTGGATGGGCCCGGGAATCGCTCTGGAACGATATTCATTGGGACCCGCGGGTTTTTATTGCACACAAGGAAGACGAAAAAAAATGGACATTGGAAATTGCGATTCCATGGGAAGAACTGGTTCAACAGCCTCCTTTAGGGTCTGAAGTTTGGGCTCTGGCTATTCGACGTGTTGTACCCGGAATCGGTTTTGAATGTTGGAATGTCGATAATTCAGAAAAAGGAAAGAATGGTTTCGGCTTTCTTTCTTTTGGTTTTTAAGGAGTTTTTATATGAAGGCAACTTGGCTAGGTCATAATTGTTGGCTATTGGATGTTGAAGGATTATTTTTGTTATTTGATCCGTTTTTTCAGGCTTGTCCTAAAACATATCCACTTGATAATTTATATGCGGATTACGTTATAGTGACACATGGTCATAGTGATCATGTGGCCAATGCGTTAAGTGTGATTAAACGATGTAATTCAACAGTCGTCGGAATTGCGGAAGTAACAGATTGGTTTGCTCGGAAGAGCGTGAAAAAACTGGAACCGATGAATATTGGCGGTTCCATTAAAATTTCGACCAAGGGAATGGATGAAAAGGGGATCCGTCTAATGATGGTACCGGCTCTTCACAGTTCCACGATGCCAGATGGTGTACAAGGTGGAAATGCAATCGGATATCTCCTGTCGATTTCCAAACAGAAAGAGGATTTTGAACTTCGACCGTTAAGTAAAAAACTCAAGAATTATTATAATATTTATTTTGCAGGAGATACCGGATTCTTCCCGGGAATGAACTGGTTGGGGAATATAGGTCTTGATACGGCATTTCTTCCTGTTGGAGACCGTTATACCATGGGTCCGGAACTATCGTTGGATGCGATTAATATCCTTCGGCCCAAAAAAGTAGTGCCGTCCCATTATAATACATGGACTCCTATTGCACAAAATATTGACGAATGGGCTTGTGCGGTCGAAAAAAATACAGAAGCCTCTCCCATTGTTTTCAAGCCAGGAGAGACAAAAGAATTATAATATATATAAAGAGCGGTTCTAAAATTCTTCCTCAAGCCGTATTTCCTAATAAAATCTAAAAAAAGGCCAAACCGATCGTTTCGTCCGCTTCCTCCCAAACAGGCGCTCGCCTGTTTTAAAAAAGGAATTAAAACGTCCTGTTCTTGAGTATAACGATTGTTCTGTTTAGATCTGTTGCTGGAAGTTTATTAAGAGTCTTTTTTCATTTTCTTTTAAAATATCTCTGGTAATTTTGTACAACCATAATTATAATACGAGACGTGAAGTGATACGTGGACCGTGAATTATTATGATTTTTGTTCTCTGGAGATTAAGGTAATATTACTGATTGGAAGGTGAATGATGAAAGCAAACGGAATCCACGTTTTGGTTGAAAGAAAAATCAGTATTCGGATTCGAGTATATCTGTTTCTGCGGACATATGTAGTTATTTTACTTCTTGTATTCAGAGAAATAGACATAGTGAAGAGTTTTGCCATTTTATATCCTGCTTCAGAAGGTGGAACAAACAATTTAACTTGTATCCCAGATTGTTATAACATTGTACGGACTCCTGTAATCGTTGATTATAAAGGAACATTATCGATATTAACGGTCTTTTCTGAAGGAACTTAAAAATACGTAATACAAACGTAAATGGCGGAAATATGTGCTTCGAATTGCAGTTCTACGGAACCTGTCCAACCACAAACGATAACAGAGAAATGTCAAACTTCAAGTGGTCAATACAAGAGTAAAGTTTCCTGTTAATGATAATAGACCCTTTTTATCAGAAGGAGAAGAAAAGTTATGAAAGTTAGATATATATTTTTAGCGGTCATTTTTTCAACGGTCATTTTATTAATGACTGTTTTGGCAGAAGTTACGTTGGCTTCGGAATCACCCCGATTATCTAAAGAACAGATTATAGACGAGTTACAAACGTTGATTCGCTATCCGGTTCCGAAGGAACTTCCGAACATTCGACAGTATGCGCATTTGACGACGACCATCACACACGAGGGCAAAACATATACGATATGGCGTGCGGCGATTCAGGCGGCCCTGGACGAACACAAGGGTGTCTATTTGCCGAAAATGGAAAACGATATTTATTATCTTGACGCACCAATTCAATTGGATTCCCATTGTACGATTCAGGCCGACCCGGAAGCGCGTATTTATGCTATTCCGACGTTACGTACATGTCTTGTCCGCAATCGACATATGCTTCCCGGACGTATTCGGCCGGTTTATCTGGACGACGATAGTCACCGGGATTGTAACGTGACTATAACGGGCGGAATATGGTCTCAGGAGAGTACTGTTCGCAGTGAATCGTATGGTGCTTCGGACGCAAAACATACGATTCCTGGGTCGGCGGGGGTTCTGTTGTTCTCTAATGTCGCTAATCTTTCTGTGACTCGACTGGCTGTTGAAAAAGGAGCTCCGTTTGCCGTTCATATTTCTAATGCGAAAAATGTTTTCGTCTCCGATATAACTGTAGAAACCAATTGTGATGGTGTTCATCTGAATGGCCCATTGGACCGTGCGGTTATACAAAAACTCGACTGTATTCGAACGGGAGATGACTGTATCGCTCTAAATGCTTGGGATTGGCCACAGAGTGGACCGGCTCTAGGACCAATTAATCGCGTTCTAATTCAAGATTGTCAGTCAATTCATGGGTCGTTAAAAGATATTCGACTTCTGGCTGGTATCCTGAAATATTCCGATGGAGTAACCATTGATTGTCCGATTCAAAATGTCGTTATTCGAAACATTACAGGTTTCAACTATTTTAAACTCTATGCGCAGTCGCCCGCCGGGGAACAGCATAATTGTCAGATTGGAATGATCAATAATGTATATTTCGATAATATCCAGACTCCGTTGAAAGGTCAAAAACGCTCCAATTGGACCAAGGATTTCTATGGTGGGTCGGCTCCGTTCAGTATCCTGTCCAACGTAAAGAATATTACTTTTGAAAATCTAACGATTGCATCCGATTGTAAAAATGATCACCCATGTATTTTTTACGTTGGACCTGAAAGTGCTGCCTTTCGGATGAACCAACGGGATAAAGACGGCAATCTCCTGACGCCGATTGAAATCTTTATGAGTGATTATTCCTGCATTGTTGACAATTTGGAACTCAAAAATATATGTGATGACAAGGGTAATCCCTATCCACAACCGGAAAAACTGGTAAAAGAAATTCGGCTCAGTATGAATCCACAATATCCTGACAAGCCCCCACGTGGTGGGGTGGGATATGGTATTGTAAAAAAAGTTAAAGTACTCCCGTAGAATATTAGGGATGATTATTAATTGACTATACTCCAGATCGGAATGGTATTGTATTGCGTGGGAGTACGGAAGTCTCGTTCCCTTTCTCTCAAATAGATGTTTGACCTGTTCCGAAAAGAAGAAATTTTAAACAGCCTTGAGTATATTCAAGCAGCGTATATTCAAGCAGCGTATATTCAAGCAGCGTATATTCAAGCAGCGTATATTCATACCGTAACGTTGAATTATTTGGCCGAGAATGATTACAATCAGAATACACTCTCTGTGGAGATGTAAATCTGTAGTTTCAAATGCCGCTATGAATTGTATATGTAAACCAATATGTTACAAAACAAAACATGCGATTTCCGGGACTATTTCAACTGCGAGACATGAATATTATTATTTGAAATAAATGGAGTATGACATTAATTATATGTTACACAGATTACATATATAAATATTTACATATTAAGTTCACAAGGAGTTGTTACAGATGTATAAATTATTACAATATTATTTGGCATTCATTTATCTTCTTCTTTTATTGATTAATACGAGTTTAGCGGCGTACCCTGTTTATGAGGCGGAGGATGCCGAAAAAGGCCGGGAAACCACGATTATTCAGGAAGAGTTATTCGCATCGAAAAAGGGTGTTGTACGGGTGAAGGACGGAAAGATGATTACACGAAAAACCAAACCCGTCCATAGCGATTTTAAAATCGATCTATCGCGACCCGCCGATTTAACGTTTCAGGTGGAAGTACCGAAAGAGGGAATGTATAGTGTGACCTCTTTTGCAACGGTGGACTCAAAAACAGCGGAATATCTTGATACAGCTCGTTCGAAAATGGATTCCATTTCCTTAATGATGTCAATTGACGACGGTTTTCCTTCTTCAAGAGTTGTAGTTCCTTCGTGGCAAAAGACAAACTGCTGGAAATATCAATTGGGAATATTTCACTTCACTTCGACAAAAGGGACAATTCGGATCTGGCTTCCTGACGGTATTATTTTCGATGGAATTCGGCTTAACGTCCACCGTCCGCCACGTATACCGGATGCCGCCGCTGTTTATAAACCTGCAATAGTCCCTTCTCAAGAACACCCCCGCCTTTGGGTAACGCCCGATTCATTGCCACAATTGAGGAATAATATGACTATCGCCGAAAATGCCGATGTGTGGAAGCAGATTCAAAAAGAGGCAAGTACTCCCTTTAAATTCAAATTACCGAAAGACAGAACGATTGAACATAACGAGCCTCTACTGGAATATATCCAGAAGAATGCGTTCGTCTGGTTAATAACCGATAATAAAATGTTTGGACGTCGTGCTATTGATCTGCTGGTCCCCTATCTGGAACGTGTGGATTATGGGAATATGCTTGATATTACTCGTGAAAGAGGATCAGCTATCTATACCGGAGCTCTTGTTTTTGACTGGTGTTATTTGCTTCTGACAGAAGAAGAAAAAAAGTCGATTTACAATTCCCAGATGCGCCTGGTATATGGTATGGAAATGGGATGGCCACCTTTCGGTCAGACGATTATTATCGGACACGGAAACGAGGGACAGCTCCTTCGTAATATGCTCGCCATGTCAATTGCGTTTTATGAACTTGATCCGATTCCATATCAGTTTTGTTCCTGGCGTATTCTGGAGGAACTTGTTCCCATGCGTCGATTCGAATATCAATCGTCGCGGCACAATCAAGGAATCGCCTATATTGGAGCACGTCTTTATTGGGAATTGTTAGCTGCGATTATGTACAAAAGAATGTCCGGTAATGAAGTATTCGATCCCAATATAAAAACGATAAAAAATTATCTTCTCCACATGCGTCTTCCGAATGGAGAGATGTTTCGCGACGGCGATGTCTATCTCTCCGGGCCTTGGTGGAATTACGCACCGATGGCGCTTGCCATGTATTCCTATGGCGAAGATCCGGTCATGAAAGGTGAATTTTTGCGACAGCAGAGGGGAAGAATAAAACCTTCCGTTCTGTTTTTGCTTTTAAACAATCCGCATCTTAAAGCAGATACTTCTTTTGAATCGCTTGGCTGTGGATATGATTCCGGAAAAATTTTATGCTCGCAAATTATCCGAACAGGCTGGGGGATGACAAATGATAGTAACGATACTGTCGTCGAATTCAAGGGAGGCGCGTATCATTTTGGTAATCATCAGCATGGGGATTCCGGGGCGTTTCAGATATATCATCGCGGAATTCTTGCTGCCGATCTTGGACTTTATCACTTTTATGGTACGGAATATGACTATAATTTCAACAAACGTTCCATTTCACATAACGTCATGCTTGTCGTCGATCCGAACGAGACTTTTTATCGGGATGGAATTAACGATGGTGGGCAGCGGTTTGTAACCTCTAATCCCTTGACGCCGGAACGAGCGGTCCACGATAAAATGTTTAAGACAGGGACTCTTTTGCACTCGAAATTTTTCCCTTCCCGGGAAAAACCGGAATTTACTTTTTTTTCTGTCGATCTTGCTCCTGCCTATTCGAATAAAGTGTCCGATTATGTCCGTAGTTTTTGTTGGATAAAAACAGGACTCGAAAAAACGCCAGTGGCAATTGTTGTATTTGATCGTATTACTTCTTCCAGTGCTTCGTTCAAAAAATATTGGCAACTCAACACGTTTACAAAACCGGAACAAACGCCCGAGGGTAATTTGAACGCATTGTCAATCGATACATATAATACATTTGGTCTCCGATTAAAAAGAGGAAAAATTCAACTTCTTCCGCTAGTACCCGGTCAGGATAAAATGGATATCGAACTGATAGGCGGTCAATTCGCAAATTCCATTTTCGGACATAAATTAACGGCTCCTGCCGAGGCTCCGGAAAGTACTGGCTGGCGAATAATGATCTCTCCAAAGGAATGTAATAAAACCGATATATTCCTTAATGTTCTACTTGTTGGGGATGAAGACGCGCCCTCGGTCCCTGTACATTACAAAAAAAACGATAATTTTTACTATATCACAATTGCGGATAAATCGGTTACTCTCAACGAAGTGGGAAAACCGGTCTCGTTTAATGGTAAAAATATTGAAGACAAATGATCTTTCTGCCTTCACGAATTATTTGATAATTGTTGTACTTCCTGTAGCAAAAAAATCATTATATTTGACCGATTTCCTGACATCAAGTCGAGAATGGAGGTATCTGTCTGTTATGTATAGAGCAGTCCCCTTGTCTGTATAGAGCAGTCCCCTTGTTTATAGTCCGATGCGCGGATTACGAACGGGGACAATCCATTGTGTTCCGTTCAGTCGATGGTCTTTATTATTGGTATATAGCGTAAATGTATTGAATTGACGACCAAGGCGCAAGGTCATAAATCCGAGTGGCCAGTCGTCACTGCGGGGACTTTCGGACATCTTTTTGGAAATATAGGCACAACTCGGTATGTTAAAGGTTGGAACACCGTTATACATGGAAATCTCCCAACGATGGGTATGACCAAATATATATCCCTGTACATCTTTACAGGAACGTAATATCTCGCAAAATTCGTTGCAATGTTCCATCTCGTCAATCGGATGATGTGCCCCCACAAAAATTTGTTTCTGCGTATTTCGTTGTATACAAGCGATATGAAGATATTTTTTCAACCAATCCAATTGAGCTTGATCCAGATTACCATTAACCTTTTTGGAAATGGTCGAATCCATTAGGATAAAAATAGCATTGGGAAGCTCCACAAAATAATTACTTTTTCCTTGGACTTCGGTATTTTTTCGTTCAGGAAACACCGTGACGAAGTTGTCGAATTTATCATGATTCCCCATAACACCGCTCCAGGGGATTCCCGCATCGTCCAATTGTTTGAGGATCTTTTTTACAAGTGTGTAATCTTCTATATTACCATCGTTAAATGAAAAATCGCCGTAAATCAATACATGTGCCGGGCGTGGATTCATTTGAAGTATGGTATTGATATTTGCGGTTAATTTCTGATCGTTGTGGCGCGCATATTCCCATTGAAAATCCTGGGGACGTATATGAATATCGGAGAGCAGAACGAAAAGATTCGGATCTTTCGGAATATTTTCTTCTGCCGAAACACTATTCAAAGCGGCGAATAAAAACAGAACAAACAAAAGAAGATTTAATTTTGACATTTATTTTCCTTTTCTTTTTAGTTATTTAAACCATTCCTGATAATATTAGTAACTCAACTTTTGTAAAATAACATCTTTCACCGTAATTCGTAGAACGAAACGATGAAAAAACAGGTTGAAAATTTATAACCAATTACGATCACCGGGCGGAATCGTCTGTACGAAATCCGTGGCCGACTGTTCCTTCTCTTTAAACACCACCTTGCGGTTGAATTTCAGGACTCCAACATATCCACGTACACTTCCGTCCTCGTTCTTCAGTGAATTGAGATGATTATGTATCGGAGTACAGGAGTAAAAACTGTTGAACGTAAAACACTTGGAAACGTTATTTGCCTGACAGAAGTCGACAAGTTCGATGGTAAGCTCCGTCATTTTCTTGAACTTTTCGCCAGTCCATTCGTATTGTTCTTTTTTTTGAAGAAGCGAAAGTCAAGGGGATAGTGTTTCTTGCTGATCGGATTAACATAGTTGGTGTTACGATAACAGGCATGTTCATACTCCTTTCCATAACAGTAAATATTCATCTATGTCTATTACTGGATACATCTACACCCAATTATACAATTATAACACCTTTTGGTTTTTGCAAAAGCCTGGTTGAAGTTTGAAAGACAATTGACAAAAAGAGGAAAATATCGAATATTTTGCGTGACAAGAGTCTTGGATTTAGGCTAAAATATTGAAAATGAGGTGTAAAGGTGAATACAAAACAAAAAGAGCAAAATAGATTTTGTATGAAAATCTGACCGCCAGGAGGGGCTCGTTAAGCTTTGAAAAGATCTTTAACGTTACATAACAATCCATTTTATTCAACTCCTTTGTTTATCGTAAAAAGGGAACCACCTAAATGTTTAACGTTTTGAGAAATTTTGTGTAGACCACAAAATTTTGATTTGGTTGCATAGGAAGAGACGTATAGGAAGAGACATTTAAAAAATAATATGATTTTATTGTCAGGGAGATTGTAAATTTATTCTTTATATTATTATGAAGAGTGAAGAGACAGAGAAAAGAAAAATAAACAGAAGATTTTAGATAAAGAGGAGAATTGAAATGACAAAGAAGACAGAAGGTTTTGACGGATTGGACAAGGCGGCACTTGGAACCGGAGCGACAGGAATGGGTTTAGCCGCATTTGGTCCGGCGATAACGACAGGTGTAGTATCCACTCTTGGAACGGCTTCGACGGGAGTTGCCATTTCAAGTTTAACCGGAGCGGCGGCGACCAACGCAACGTTAGCCGCAATTGGGGGCGGTTCTCTTGCTGTCGGAGGTGGAGGAATGGCGACGGGAGCAGCCGTTCTCGGAGTTATGGGGCCGGTCGGTCTCCTTGTTGCTGGAGGATGCGGTCTCTTCCTTTTAGGTCGGGCAATCTTAAAATAACGGTTTGCAGTCTTCCGTTTTTCTCGATAGAGGGTCTGTCTGCCTTTCCCGATAGGAGGTTCCTTTATCCCTTCACATAAAAACGGGGATGTTTAACGTTTTGAGATTTAAGGATCTAATTTTTACAATAGTAAATTTTAATTCTAAAGTTTCGTGATTCGTCCTGGTTTTCTGACGGACGAATTATGAATTCTAAAGAAACGGAGAAGTACTGAATATGTTTTATTAGTCATTAAATCTCATATTTACCATCATATTACAGGTTGCTATCATATTACAGGTCGCCATCATCATCACCGTCCTCGTCCTCATCTTCGGGATATTGGGAAGGGGCTTTACCGTGGGTTTCGACGATTTTGGGATATTTACGGGATTCTGTACTACTGATTTCTTCCGTTTTACGCAGTGTAATAGTATGCCACCATTCGTCTCCGTAGTCGAAAAGATAGGCGAACTTCATGGCCGGCAAGGTAATGAATTTACCCAAACGTGCTTTATGTCCATCGAATACGGAAGCTCCTCCCATCCCGGATTCCTCGGGACAGATACTGATTTCACGGCCTGCTTTTGGATAACCATATCGTGGTATTGTCAATGTTGCCGTGTTTGACGGTGGAAGAAAAAACGACCACATATGATCGTCATAACGCTCGAATGCCTCAAAAATACAATCGTGAAAATCTTCGAAACTGCTCTTTTCTGTAATCGCAATATCGCGCCATATTGTGGCTTTATGACGAAGTGCAACACGAAAGGTAAAAAGACGAATGGAAGTCGAGTCCTTCTTTTCGGAAACGGCTTTTGGGGTGGTTTCAGTTTTCTTTGCCAATGTTATTTCTCCTTTTTTCTTGAGAGGTGTTTTCACCTTATTTCTGTTATTTATGGTGTATATACTCATGGTCGTTATAAAAGTCTATTTTTCAAAACAGACGAGACGCCTGTTTTGGAGGATACGGACGAGACGTCCGCGCTCCCAGGAAATGCCGAATTTATAACGTCGTACAGTATGTATCAGTTCTCCGTTGTTAGTTTTCCGTGTTTGCCGGATAAATATTCTATTTCAAAGCGAAGTATCATGGTTCTGTTCAGTCCGGATTCGATTACATTGTTGATATTTGATTCCGATTCCTGTGGACAATACTTGTTCGTCAACAGTTTTAGAGCAAGGAACCGTTCGTCTGAATTCTCGACAATACCGATTCTTCCAAAGACAATAACACTTCGGTAGGCAGTCGTAAATTTCTCCGCGAGAACATGATCCTGTTCTATAACACAGAAAGACGCTTTCGCACTCTTTTTAACCGCGTCTATTTTATGGCCACTGGTTGCACTGTGAAAATATAATACATTGTCATACAAGACAAAACTCAACGGGACAGCATAGGGATAACCGTTATCTCCAGACAATGCAAGAACTCCGGACGTTGTTTTCGTTAAGATGTTTCTGTTTTCGAGATCGCTCAATTCCTGTTTGTTACGACGTATCGGTCGAAATAATTCTTTATTCATGATAATTTCTTCGTTATTGTTCCTTCTTTATTTACTATTAAATTTTCTTTATTGAAACAGTCAGTTCAAGGACGTTATTTTCCGGACCGAGAACAGAGCTTTCGTAATAGCCGTCACCCGTAGTACGTGGACCGTTGAGTACGACAAAACCATTGTCCGCGAGTTGTTGTGTCTTTGAATCGACTGCTTCCGGACTTTCTAGCGAAAACGCGAGATGAATATATCCTGTCCGAAACTCCGACTTTTCCGAATCTTCAAGATCGGTTCGTGTCATGATTTCCAATCGTGTTCCATCGTCAAATGTCAAAAAATATGTTCGTAATCCGGACTTGGGATTGTAATATCCTTCGTTAGATCGTGCTTGAAAATAGTCTTGGAAAAATTTACGTGTTGTTTCCAACTCCTTAACATAGAGTGCAATATGATCAATTTTCATAATCTTCGTTTTAAACTGTTTTTAATAAATGATTTTGTTATTTTTATAATATTTCATCTTCAGGGACGCCTGATTGTAGTTAAGGCACTTGTATTCTATTTGCCAGAAAGATAAAGTACATTTAACGGAACTCGTAAAACGGTTACATCGTTCTTTTTATTTGACAGATGATTTGACAGATGATTTTTTATCTATTCGATTGTTTGTGCCTTTATTCTTTGGGGATCTTCCTTTAAGGATTCGACGAACTTCTTGAAATTCCCCGGGTATTTCTTCGTCTTTCAAATTTTCCAAAATTGCTGTTGTTCCTGCCGTTCGGGCCGTCTCATAAAACCAACATTTGTATCTCAAAATATCGAGTGTATTTTGAAGTTCGATCTGTTGTTTTTCGACTTCCTCTTTTCTTTTTTGAAACAATTGAAGTCGTTGTTCTATTGTCTCGTCTCCCTGAAGAACCATTCCGATAAAGTCCTTGATATCTTTAAGGGACAGTCCGGATTTCTTCAAACATTCGACCAATTTCAAGTATCCATAATCCGAATCGGAGAACATCCGTATACCACCGCCTGTTCTCTGCATAAACGGTAACATTCCCTCCCTGTCATAAAAACGTAATGTTGAGGTCGGTATCCCCAACAGTTTGGCCATTTCACCAATTGTATAGAACATAATCTCCCTTTTTGTTTGTATATTCTTTTTGTATTAATTGTTTTATCTGTTTTAACTATTTTAATGTCAAGAATTTTCTAATTCTTCCCCCTTGACTTAAAGTCAGGTTCAATGTTTATAATGAACTTTTGTTTATTATAGGAGCTTTATGATGAATGTCAATTCGAGGCATTAAATATGTTTGTACGAAAAGCAATCTGTCAATGAACAAGAATAGCAGAACAAGAATAACGGGATCGATCTGATTTTTGGCATTGATTACCGGAGCGCGAATTCTCGAACAAAGAATAACACAAAAGAATAACACAAAAGAATGGAGAAAGAATCATGGGACACAAAACATTGGTTGCATATTTTTCATGTAGTGGAGTTACAAAAAAAGTTGCTTTACAATTGTCAGAAGTAACGGGAGCGGATATATATGAGATTGTCCCGAAAACTTTGTACACGTCGTCGGATTTGAACTGGCAGGACACGAAGAGTCGTAGTACGGTCGAAATGCGAGATCCGACGTCACGACCGGAGATTTCGGGACATATCGACGACATGAGAGTTTACGACACGATATTTGTTGGTTTTCCGATCTGGTGGTATGTTGCGCCGACGATTATTAATACATTCCTGGAGAGTTACGATTTTTCAGGAAAGACGGTGATTCTGTTTGCGACGTCCGGGGGAAGCGGGTTTGGCCGAA
The DNA here is from genome assembly GCA_964442735.1 of uncultured Planctomycetaceae bacterium. Taxonomy (GTDB): domain Bacteria; phylum Planctomycetota; class Planctomycetia; order Pirellulales; family Thermoguttaceae; genus JAUNBG01. Next base: position 16,318 of record CAYUAP010000063.1, read on the forward strand.
CGGTCGAAAAACTCAAAGGGAGTGTCGCGGCAACAACTGTTCTCAAGGAGGGGAAACTTCTCAACGGAAGACCATCCGATTCGGATTTAAGGACTTGGGTGAAAAATTTTGGTTTGTAATTCAACTTTTAGGCTTAAATGTCAAAACACCATTGAATATTGCAATAGAAAAATCTGTATGCCAGAACTTAATGGACACGGAAAAAACATTTTAATACGATATATATCAGGATGATCCCAATTCCGGTTAACGCTATCCATCCCATTACCAAGACGGGAATATTAAGTTGAGCTAAAATTGCGATCACCCCCAAAATAACAAGTGAAATAAAGGCACTCAATAAATAAAGCCATAAATTCTCGACCAAATAAATTCGAAATATTTTTTGAGAGGAAAATCCAAGTTCGTTTAGATAGGTAATTTCATTTCTTCTTGCATAGAGATTGCGAAGAATCAGTAAAACAAGGGAACCTATTCCCAAAATGAAGCCGAGAACCGCCAATTGTAAAAATATTGTCAGATAACGATTTTGAAAAATCTCCGCCTCCGCCATAAATTGATCGACGGTCGATAATTTTAAACCATATGGCTCAAGAAATTTTTTATAGATCTGAACACTCTGTTCGTCTTGAATCAGGAAAAACTGTGCCCCCTGAACCTCTGGAAATAATGATTCGAAGCCGGAACGGTCCATTAATATTCCACGTTGAAAAACGGACGCTTTCATTATACGATCCAATGTTATATTTCCTTGTGGATAATGAATTGTATCCCCTTTTTTCTTCTTCATGATCCAAAAGAGCGCTCCAAAGTCGACAGCGGCAGAGTTTCCTGTTAAAAAGTCAGTATTACCAGTTAATTTCGTCGTATCACAACCATAAACGGTTGGTATTTCGGCTCGTAAAATATTGGAACAATCTGTACTTTCCGCCATTTTTACCCGAACAGCAAGACCTCCCGATGGAAATGGTTCCCGATATGACGGTATAACCGGTAAATATGTTTCCGCTACATATTGATAGGAAAAGGCGTTTTCTCCCCGAGACTTTATACCAAAAGCCCCTACCCCCAAGGTTCCTAAAAAACCAAGCAGAAGTAATATCATACATAAACGATACTGCCCCCAATATCGGAAAAACGATACCGTTCCCAGACTAAAAACAGACCGAATGGATCGTGGCGCAACGAAATAAAAACGATCTTTAAAGGAGACATAACGGAGTGACCACCCTATAATAACCGCAGAGAAAAAAAAGGTGATTACAAATGCCAGAATAAAAGAAATTCCTTTTGCGTGAAACGACAGTTGGTTCATTAAAATAATACCGTTCCAGATATGCTCCAGTAATCGTAACTGTACCCGACAGAATACAGTTCCCAATAAAAGACCTGTCAGTATTCCGGGTAATAGAACAATAATAATTTCCATTATATGAAAGAAGACTAATTTTCGTTCACAGTCTGTAAATTGGACCAGTATCCGCTGTTCTGTAATTCTGTCCATTAAATGAAGTTTGAGCAGCATTGTCAGTACTAATAGGGCGGAAATGATAATGAAAAAACTCAAGCCGAGAAAAAGGGGCGCAAAATGGATCCCACTTTTTATATTATTCTGCAAAACATCTGTGATATTCTCCGATTGATATAATTGAGGATCCGTACACAACGCTTCGACAATTTTTTTTTGGATCGCTACGGTATCCGCATTTGGTTCGAAAACCATGACAGTACATTTTCCGGGAAAAAAGAGTTCCTGCGCCTGATCAAAATTCAAATATAATTTCGGTTTGCTTTTATATCGTTTCCAATATGTTTCATCTGTTTGAGAGACTTTATCGAAATCGATCGGCAGTCCGGCCTCCCATTGCGTACAACTAGCCGCATCGGTTAAACCTGGGATCTCCGGATTCAAGGTGGAATTTATATCTGTATCGATTTTTTTTGTTATCGGAGAAAACAGATGTGTTTTGCGAACGATTTTCCGAAATGAATCTGAAGTAAAATATGTTAAAGTCCCTTTATCGGCAAAGTGGAGTGGAAGATGTTCGGCCAATACAGCACTGTCTTTTTCGACGGGAAATATATTCCCTTCAAAAGCGCCAACAAAAAAATAATGGAGTTCATCGGAATCATCAGTAAATGATTCGGCTAAATTCGTTATTCCACGATTTGCCTCCGGACATATTTTTTGAATTTTCTCGGAAAGAAAAAAAGCCTTGTTCTTGAGTATCGGTCGGTCGTTCCATTGATCGAAATAGAGCTGGGAGAGTTTCCAGATTACATCGTCAGACGGTCGAAATACATCTTGTTTCTTCGGGAGCCAGACTTCATTAACCGCATTCTTTTCCAGTTCAAGAGCCTGAACCAGAAAATTATGATTTACAAAAAGATTATTCGTTTGCAATTGCGGATTTTCGAAATTAACGTCTGCTTTTTTATCAGGGAGAATACCACGATAAATGAATTGCAATTGTTTCAATTTCGGTGGTATCCCCATGAGATCTTCGCTTTTAATAGCGGAAATAGTTTGGACACGTACCGTGAAGGTATCGCCTTCCTTTAATTGAAGTGTTTTCGCCAGACCATGACTGAAATAGGCATCACGACCTTGTATGTCCGATGAATTTTGAAAACCATATAAATGCGTTTTAATCCCGGGCGAAATAAAGCCGGAAGTATGAAGTACCCCTCCCGGAATATCCGTATCAATCGGAATCGAAAATCGAACCAGTGTTTGGACAAAGGCCGTATTTTGATTTAAATTGTCATAGAGCGTTCCACGAACACTGTCTCCAATTAACAATGCTCCCGTCAAAATGGAACATACAAGGCAAACAGCCGCCGATAAAGCTAAAAATGATTTACGATAGTAGATACAATCGCGCAAGAGTAATTGGATAAAGGTCATCACTTGTTCCTTTTATCGATTGAGATCATCTTCTTCCGTTATATTGTCTTCTTTATCTTCTTTCTCTTCTTTATTCTCTTCTGTCGTACTGAAGACACGCAAACTTCGTGGAGTTACATAGTATTTTTTACCGGGCTCTATATTGAGTAATTCGCGTTCCTGGTGACTAATTTCTACATGTAGAATCTCTTTCGATTCCGTCTCCATTTCGATACGGACCCGAGCGCCCGCAGAATGAATATGCAGTACAACAGCCGGAAAACTCAATTGTCCTTCCCGGGCCCAATGAGACAGTTCCAAATCATGCGGACGTACAAAAATCAAGGCAGGTTTGGTGGATGTCGTATTAGTATTGGAAAAACCTTCCGTATCAATTTCACGGGTAGTTCCGGAATAGGGACCGATACGTACTTTTCCATGATCATACCGTCCACGAAATTGATTGACCTGTCCCAGAAAATTCATAACGAATAGAGTCGCCGGATTATGAAATACTTCATCGGGCGTATCAAACTGCTCAATAATACCATTATTCATGACAGCAACCCGATCGGCCAGTTCCAAGGCTTCATCCTGATCATGTGTTACAAAAACACTGGTTAAATGAATTTTATCGTGAAGCCGACGGAGCCAGGTTCGCAGTTCGACACGCACTTTGGCGTCGAGAGCTCCAAAAGGTTCGTCCAACAGGAGTACTTGTGGCTCAACGGCCAACGCACGAGCCAAGGCCACCCGTTGTCGTTGTCCTCCCGATAGTTGGGACGGATAACGATTCGAGAGATTATCAAGCTGGATCATGTGTAATAATTCGTGGACCTTGTGATCAATCTCTTCCTTGGAAGGACGAATCCGGCGCGGTTTTACTGTCAACCCAAACGCAATATTATCGTAAACAGTCATATGTCGAAACAATGCGTAATGCTGAAAAACGAAACCGACTCCCCGGTCACCAACCCGACTGCTTCCAACCTCTTCTCCATCAAACAAAATCGGACCACTGTCAGAATCAGGTACTTCCAGTCCGGCAATAATACGCAATAGAGTCGTTTTTCCAGAACCGGAAGGCCCCAGCAACGCAACCAATTCTCCCGAATTGATTTTAATACTAACGTTTGAAAGTGCTTTAAATTGACCAAATGACTTCGATATGTTAATGACTTCAATTCCCATAATATCAGTCCTGTCCTTCTTTTCGACGTAAATGAATCTCAATAAAAGTCTTAATAATCAGAGTTAAAATGGCCATAACCACCAAGAGTGTCGCTACGGCAAACGGAGCGGTTCCATTGGTATAACTCTGATATAAAACATTAATATGTAAAGGAAGCGTATTCGTCTTGATACTGTTTCCGGCAACAACCAGAACGGCGCCGAATTCCCCCATCGCTCGGGCATTACAGAGAATAATACCGTACAATAACGCCCATTTAACATTCGGCAGAGTAACACGCCAAAAAATATGCCATCCCCGAGCCCCCAAAACACGCGCTGCCTGTTCCTCTTCTGTTCCCTGGGTTTGCATGACAGGAATCAATTCGCGGACTACAAACGGAAATGTTACGAAAATCGTCGCCATAACGACAGCGGGAAATGCGTAGAGAAGTCTAATATTATGTGTCGCTAACCAGGAGCCGAGCATCGAATGTGTTCCCAATAAAAAGACAAAAAGAATACCCGCAATAACCGGTGAAATGGCAAATGGAATATCGATCAGAGAAATCAGTAAACTCTTTCCCTTAAATTCAAATTTACCAATACACCAAGCCGCCGCCAGTCCGAACAGAACATTCAGGGGAACGGAAATACCTGTTGCCAGTAGTGTCATACGTAACGCCGCCAAAGTTTCACGAGTGGATAACGCCGTATAGAATGTCTTGAATCCATTGGCAAACGCTTCATAAAAAATACAGGCCAGTGGAAACAAAAGAAAAAGTCCCATAAAACAAAAAGCAATCATAATTAGTAAATAACGAATATAAAATGGTTCCGTCGTCGCGTTTTGCAAGGAACGATAGTGCGCCTGATAATCTCCGGTATGATACTTCTTTCCCGATTCGTTCTTTTGTTTGGATGATATGTTCGCCTGACAGTCTTCCAATGAATCCCGATTTTCCTGTAATGTTGGATTCGAATTTGTATTAGAACCTGTATTAGAATTATTCATCAAGAAAAAATCCTGTTTCTTGTTTTCCGTCATTATTATTCTACCACATTATTCTTCCGTATTATTCTTCCGTAATTTCTTCCGTATTATTCTTCCGCCTGAATAAATCGACGGTTCGCCCAACGCTGAACCAAATTGATAATAAACATCAGTAAAAAGGAAGCCAACAGCATGGCCAATGCAATTACGGAAGCGGGAATGTGACCATTTTCCTCATACAGTTTCTGAATAATGACATTGGAAACGATCTCCGTTTTTCCGGGAATCATTCCTCCGATAAACAGAACGGAACCATATTCACCCAAAGCACGAGCAAAAGCCATGGCAAATCCGGTAATCAGAGCAGGTAAAATAACGGGGAAAATCACCTTCCAAAATGTTTGCCATCGATTAGCTCCCAAACATGCCGAGACCTCTTCCAGTTCCCGTTCTACATCTTCCAGGGAAGGTTGTAATGTTCGAATGACAAATGGGAGACCAATAAATATCAAAGCGAGGGTAACACCTATTTCTGTCCCGCGAATGGGAAACGAAAAAAACTGACCCAACCATCCTTTTTCTGAATATAATTGAGCTAGTGCAATACCAGAGACCGCTGTCGGAAGTGCAAAAGGCAGGTCAACCATGGCGTCCAAAAAACGCCGGCCAAAAAAACGATAACGCACAAGTGTCCAAGCCACAATGAAACCGAAAAAGGCGTTGACACAAGCAGCGAAAAAAGATGCCCGAAAGGTCAATATAAAAGATTTCAAGACCAGTTCATTGGTTAGTATTTGATGAAATTTCGACCAGGATAGATGGGAAGTCACCAAAAACAACCCCGATAAAGGAATCAGGACCACCAGACTCAAATAGGTGACCGTGATTCCCATTGTTAACCCAAAACCGGGCAAAACACTTCGTTTTACTAATTTCATGGTTTTTCTTCTACATTAAAGGGCGGTATGGAGATACGTCGGCTACTTTACCCTATTTTTTATTACTGATATCGATCAGCATTTTATCGAAGCAGCCATCACTGTTAAAGTGTGTTCGTTGCGCATTCAGCCATCCGCCAAAAACATCATCAATCGTAAACATTTTAATATCGGGAAACTTTTCTTTATATTTAAGTGCGACATCCGGAACAATGGGCCGATAGTTGTTTCGAGCTATAATCTCCTGCGCTTCCGGAGAATAGAGACGTGCCAAATATTCTTCCGCGATATCTCTTGTTTTCCGTTGATCAACAAGGGAATCCACAACGGCCACTGGTGGTTCCGCTTTTATACTCGTTGACGGATAGATAATTTCAAAACCTTCTTCCGGTTTTACTTTTTGGGAGAGCAGAGCTTCATTTTCCCAAGCCAAAAAGGCGTCACCATTTCCACGTTTTACAAAATCGTCCGTGGCTTCCCGAGCACCGTTGGGCATTCCCTGGGCGATAGCATTTGCAAATATACTTTCCGTAAATTGATACGCCTTTTTCTGGGCCGCCTCGACCTCTTTGGACTTGGAGGAATCCTTTAACGCTGCTAATCCACCAACAGGCGCCAACTCTTTATCCAATTTTGCGCCCCATATTGCCAAATAATTCCATCGAGCCCCGCCAGAAGCCTTCGGACTGGGGGTCACTACCTTTACTCCCGGTTTGGCCAAGTCTTCCCATTCTTTTATATTCTTCGGATTTCCTTTTCGGACCATAATTACAATGGTAGAATAATAGGGACAACTATTATTAGGAAGACGTTTCTGCCAATCAACAGCCAAAAGACCAGGACGACCATTCTTCTCCGCAGCAATATCGTCAATATCGAATGCCAAGGCCAACGTTACAACATCTGCCTGAAATCCGTTCTGAACGTTTCGCGACTGTCCACCAGATCCACCATTACTCTTTTGAACGTTTATCGTCTCTCCCGTCCTATCCTTCCAGTATTGTGCAAATGCTTCATTATACTCCGAATAGAGTTCCCTGGTCGGATCATACGAAACATTCATCAGTTCGCGTTCCTTTGGACCTTCTGTACAACCCATTTCAAAAACTATTGAAAGGATGAGTATTCCCCATAACAATGTCACAACTCGTTTCATGAATTATGTCCCATTTATTATAAATTGTGAATATTGGTTTAAAATTCCATCATATGTTATTATCGACCTTTTCCTAAATTAGGCAATACCCAAAAACCATTCTGGACTTGATTTTTGGTAAAAAAGATAAAATAGTAAAACAGGTAAGTACATAAAACGGTACATGTATACATTTTAATTAAAATTTTCATAATCATGATATTATATAACATTTATTATTATATGTATGTAAATATATTTTATATAACGTTATAAATTATATAACAAGACAAATAGAGGGGCCAAGTCCATGGCCAACGCATATAATAGTGATGTACAATAATCAATAAGGTTAAAATAGGCAAGTATGATAGTTATTCAAAAATAAAAAAATCGATAATTATAGGTACATTTATGCTATAATCAAATACCGAAGAAATACATAAAAATGGTTATCACAATTCAAAACGGAGCAGATTTACTGTCAATACCAGGAAAAAAGATCCTTGAACGTTTCAATAAACGTTTCAGTATAGAGGAAATGTTCAAAGACCTTAAAGAGGTAGGTGGTCTTGGCAAACAACAAGTCTGTAACCATGAAAACAACATTAGGTGTTTCCGGATGTTGACGATGAACTACGCACTGGTCGAACTCTGGGTTGGCGAACTCTGGGTTGGCGAACTTTGGGTTGGGAGACTTTGGGTTGGGAGACTTTGGGTTGGGAGACTTTGGGTTGGGAGACTTTGGGTT
>CAYUAP010000063.1:24292-29141 GCA_964442735.1 uncultured Planctomycetaceae bacterium
GGCGAACTCTGGGTTGGGGAACTCTGGGTTGGGGAGAAGGATGCGTCGTATTTGAAACGTTACTATACACCTTGGGACGATTTTGATCGTCGACCATACACAGAAATAAACGTATGACATTGCAAGCCAAATTGCAGGAGACGATCAAAAGCAAGCCTGTCGCGATTTCACCGACTTTCGGAATATATCGGCAAGAGCTATTTCGTCTTCTCCAGCTTCGACCGCAGTCTCTATTCGGAGCCGAATTCGATTCCGATCCGGAACACCAGTTCGAGATCATTCTGGAACACGAAGTAATCTGTTGATTTAAACCACTTTCCTGCCAGTTTATGATCGACTATCGTTCCTATAAAAACGGCACAGACTGTCATGAATACGTTCCCGATTTCGTTGTGGAAACGGATGACGCTATCTTTCCAAAATGACGCGAAATATTTTTTGTTACCCCCCATTGACTTAAAGTCAGGTTCAATGTTTATAATTTACTTATGTTTATTATAGCAGCTTTATGACCAGCAGTTTTATGACAAATGTCAATTCAAGGCGTTAAAAAAGTTTGAGTTCGAATACCAGTAAAATCATAGTAACACCGCTGGCGATAGACGAATTCAATGGTCCTCGAGGTGACTTTTACAAAAACATGTTTGCCCATTGTCCGGCGGGGCGACCAGGAACGGCGGACGAGGTGGCAACGGTCGCCGAATTATTACTGGGTTCCCAAGGTGCTTTTATTACTGGATCCGACTATTTAATTGATGGCGGTGTAACGGCAGCTTGGTTTTATGGACCACTTAAACCGAAAAATTAACAGACAGAAAAAAGGAGAAATAACATGACATTTTCCAAAAAAATGGATCGTCGCGATATACTTAAGACATTGGGCGTGGCCGCTCTCGGAACAGGGTTGGGAATTCCTGTGAGCGACTTGCGGGCGGAAGAAATCACGAATTCGGTACCGAAAGTCTACATGTTCAACGCGATATCGACTGATAACTTGATGAAGATATATAAAGCTCTTGGACGACAGGCAACTGGCAAGGTCGCCGTTAAAATCTCAACCGGAGAACCGGGCGGTCATAATTTTCTTGATCCTTTACTGATTAAGGAGCTTGTTCAATCGGTTCATGGGACAATTGTCGAATGCAATACAGCCTACAACGGCAAACGGGCAAACACCGAAAGTCATCGAAAAGCGGCAGAGGATCATGGTTTTACGGCTATTGCTCCCGTCGATATCATGGATGCCGAGGGTGATGTCGCTCTTCCGGTTCAGGGCGGAACGCATCTTAAGGAGGATTTCGTCGGCTCTCACTTTATGAATTACGATTTTACCATCGTTCTTTCCCATTTCAAAGGACATGCGATGGGTGGATTCGGTGGGGCACTCAAAAACATTTCCATTGGAATCGCTTCGGCAGTCGGGAAAAACTGGATTCACACAGCCGGTAAATTCAAGCAGGATTTGTTCCAGCATCTGCCACCACAGGATCATTTTCTGGAAGCAATGGCGGAAGCGGCCCAAGCGGTCATTCATCATTGCGGCGACAATATTTTATATATCAATGTTGCCAATAAACTTTCCGTCGATTGCGATTGCGATTCGAGTCCGGAAGATCCAAAAATGGCGGATATCGGCATTCTCGCGTCGCTTGACCCTGTGGCTCTCGACCGCGCCTGCGTTGATCTGGTTCTTTCCTCAAGCGATCCGGGAAAAGTTCACTTGATTGAACGAATCAATTCCCGACATGGAACGCATATTTTGGATCATGCCACGACTCTCGGTATTGGAAGTCTGAAATACGAACTTGTGCGTTTGGATTCTTGATTGAATCACAAGACGAAGGGAACATTCTGTGTCAAAAAAATTTTGAATTTAACAAATAGAGGATGATATGCAATATCGTAGTTTTGGAAAGACAGGCGAGAAAGTATCTGTTCTTGGTTTTGGATGTATGCGTCTGGCCACACGTTCCGACGGTTCCATTGACGAAGATTTAACGGAGAAAATGTTCAAATACGCCATTGATCATGGGGTCAATTACATTGATACTGCTTATCATTATCACAAGGGGGAAAGCGAAAATGTCGTGGGACGCGTTCTGGAAGAGGAGTATCGAAAAAAGGTTCATCTTGTTACGAAATCGCCTGTTTTCCGCATAAAAACAGCAGCAGAGTATCGGCTGTGAAAAATGCTATTCTGTTTGCGATGGCTATGCCGATAAAAAAGCTGTTTCCCTGACACCCATTGAACCACAAAGGGTCCTTGAAACTGGCTCCCCTGATTCTCAATCGGGATATGTCGGGACGCTGTCCTCTGGAACTCCTTGTGGACGGAATCGACATCCCGGAAAAAGCTGTGGAAAAACTCAATAAAAAACTCAATGAAAAACAAGAATAAGAAGAAAGGTATATAAAATATGAAAAGAATGTTGATCTTTATGGTTCTGTCTCTGTGTGTTTTTTCTGCCTGTAGCAAGCCGCAACAGACGGATGATGTTATCCCGTTTGCAACAGATACAGGTGTGAATATTTCAAATTCGACGAACGAATCCAATACAAACGCGCCTGCCGTTCCTGTCATAGTGGAATCAAAAAAAGAGGATTCGCCAACGGCAAAATCGAAGGTTCTAATTGTCTATTTTTCGCGAGTTGGTAATACAGACTTTCCCATGGGAGTCGACGCGAAGTCCGGGGCAAGCCTGATCGTCAAAGATGGGACGATGTACGGTAATACCCAGTACCTTGCCCATCTGATTCAACGGGCGACCGGCGGCAAACTCTTCCTGATTCAGACGGAGGTTAAATATCCGGTGGATTACGATGCGACGGTTGATCAGGGTGATAAGGAAGGCAAGGCGAAAGCACGTCCGAAATTGGCCTCGCACCTTCAGAATATCGCCGATTACGAGATTGTATTCCTTGGATTTCCAAACTGGTGGTACGATATGCCAATGGCTTTGTACACTTTTTTGAATGAATACGATTTGTCGGGCAAAACCGTTATTCCATTCAGTACAAGCGGAGGGAGCGGCTTTTCTAACACTATTTCAAGTATTCAATTGCAGGAACCTAAAGCAAAAGTCGTTACAAACGGTTTGACCGTCCTTGATTCCAATATTGCGAATTACAAGTTCGAAGACGTCGATAAATGGGTAAAAAGTTTGGGCGTTTCATTTTAGTATCGAACGGAATATTTATGACAGGAAAACGAAATTACGCGATGATTGTAGATGGGAGCATGACGATAACACTTCTCCTTCTGATGTCGTACAGCCTTATTGGTGAAACAACACATGAAGGACTTGGCGTATCAATGTTCCTGCTCCTGATCGTTCATCATCTTTTGAATGTTCGATGGAGTCGTTCTGTGTTTAAAGGAAAATACACAACGTTTCGTATCGTACAAGTGACATTGGTTTTGCTCTGTTTAATATCGATTCTTGGTTCGGGGATAAGTGGCATCGTCCTTTCCAAACATTTATTTACCGCGATTCATATGGATATCAGTCGTTCACTGATACGAAGAACGCACTTGCTTTGTGCCTATTGGGGATTTCTGTTAATGTCACTTCACCTTGGTCTTCATTCCCGCATTTTGTTTGGCCGTATTTGGGAATCGTATTTGAAAGACAGAGCAATTCGAAGATGGATAACAAGAGTTCTTTTGGGAATGGTCTCCGTTTATGGTGGATATGTTTTTATTCAGAGAAATCTGTTGAACTATATGACAATGAAAATCCGTTTCGTCTTCTTCGACTTCAGCGAATCAATCCCGGTTTTTTTATTGGACTATACTTGTGTATTGATTCTATATGTCGTGATTGGGCATTATATTTTGTACCTGTTCACGAATTCAAAAAAATGGGGTTGACTGAAAATAAGTGAATTGTTGTTGGAACAAGTCCAAATAATGTTTGACTTGATTAATACTTCCAGCCCGGAAGAATGGCCAAAGACTCAAAAGAAATTACGAAAACCGGCAGTCCGAATAAAAAAGATGGGTAACCATTCCCGAACGATTATGGAACCACGGATATCACGGATAAACAGAGATAGTCTACCGTAAAATACAATATATTACAATAACAAACGAAACATTTTTATCTGTTATAATAAATACCTGTACTTTCCCCGATTTTTGACCAAAAGGAAAAATATGAAAAAATGTACTATGAAAAAAGAGACTTATTTGTTATAGTTGGAATCAAAACATTCTAAACTTTAACACAGAGAAGTCTCAGGATGAGCAACAAGCCACATGAAGCGAAAAATGGATCCGTATATTTATTATAGCAATGAGCGGGGCATTGTACAAACCCGGTTGGCCGTGGTTTGAGAAAATAATTCACGGAGCATTGCTGGCGTGTTCGACTGTTTTATCGTGGATTCGTGCCGTTGAAGAACAACGGCATTATAAGAAGTTTTATCACCACTTGTCCCGTATGGGCAAGCAGACATCGGTACTGCAGGGAGAATATAACGATTGGTTGATCGCATACTTGCGCCCGATAGCCATAGACCGATACATAACCCATGGATGTAGATCGGAAGATGGGCAACATTTGGCCGAACGAGTTCGGACCATATTAGCGACCTGTAAACAACAGGGACGTGATGTCCTCTATTTCTTGCGCGAGTGTATCACCGCTTCTATTTGTGGAACCAAAGCCCCTTCTTTGTTATCAAATTAAAACTTGAGGAATCGTTACACCTGATTGGTTCTCTTTGTTTACCATATTTTCATTTTTTTTTGCTATTTTTTTGCTATTCTTTTTGAAATTTATAATGTTTTAATTAGTAATTATTCACGGGGGATAAATATGTCTTGACAAGAAATCCTCAATAGTTT
>CAYUAP010000064.1:0-29005 GCA_964442735.1 uncultured Planctomycetaceae bacterium
CGGTAAAGGTGTATTGTCCACCGGTAAAGGTGTATTGTCCACCGGTAAAGGTGTATTGTCCACCGGTAAAGGTGTATTGTCCACCGGTAAAGATGCATTGTCCACCGGTAAAGGTGCATTGTCCACCGGTAAAGGTGTATTGTCCACCGGTAAAGGTGTATTGTCCACCGGTAAAGGTGCATTGTCCACAGGTAAAGGTGTATTGTCCACCGGTAAAGGTGCATTGTCCACCGATAAAGGTGTATTGTCCACCGGTAAAGGTGTATTGTCCACCGGTATGGGGATGGAAAAAACTGCCTTCCGGAAGATCGGGTTCGGACGGCTTTTGATTATCGTAAAATCATAACATTTCCTACCGTTCACAGTCCGGTGGTAAAAATAGGAAAAATCTACACAAAAAAGAGGCCAAAAAAGGTCTGTTTTGTAGCAACGTAGACGAGACGTCCATATTCCCGGCCTGTCTGTCAAAACAACAGATTCTATCACACCACCCTGTGAACAGCAGGCAACATTTAAAAATCTATAATATTTCTAATGTTATAATATTTCTAATGTTACAATATTCAGCAGTCAAACGTTGTTCATTCAGAATCCGGTATTTCATCCACGACTTGACGTTTAGAAGTAATTTTTAGACGATATATTTATGAACATGATCGGTTACAGTTCGAATAGAACAAGATTCCGACTACACCTTTATCCACAGCCTGACATGGAGGCTCTATGGAGGCTCTATGAAGGCTCTATGAAGAATCTATGGAGGCGTTATGGAGGATTTGTCAAGCGTAACAAAAATTGTAACCATTCACGGATATAAAGTGAAACCACGGATAACAGTGATTTTCACAGATAGTTTTTTGGCAAACAAACTTTTTTATGATAAAATTATTTATGATAATAAATAAAAATGTTTCGTTTGTTATTGTAAAAAATTGTATTTTACGACAGACTATCTCTGTTTATCCGTGATATCTGTGGTTCCCAAATCGTTCGTGAATGGTTACCAAAAATTTTGTGGCACGGACAAGAGGAACGTCCGTGCTCCGGGCATTAATAAATTACAACAAGAAACTATGATTTATAACGAGTAACATCGGGAGTATGGCGTTTAGCCCATTCTTCAACGCGTTTTTGGAGATCGGCGTCCGATTCACCTTCATTTCTCTCAACGAGCTGTTTAGCGTAGTCGGCTTCGGGAGTACGATCACTATCCGGATCGAACCACTCTTTTTGGAACTCGACGGTTAAACGCAGGTCGGAGGAAATGTTTGTGGCCAGGGCAATAATTGCGTCCCAGAGGGCAACTTCCCCGCGACAACGGGTCAACAGATGTGGACGTTTGTTTTCGTCCAATTCACCGACCATTTCTTTTGTAATCGCCGCATCCACCATATTTGGATCGGCATTCGGATTATTACGAATACAATAGGCCCAATGCTCAATTTCTTCGCAATAACCACGACTGACATCGGAACCGTATACTCCCTGATAACCGATAGCGGAAGACAACGGATCGCCATTTTCATCGATAACAATATCATAGGCTCGTGCCGATTTACTATAGGCTACTTTTGTTTTATCATTGACAGCAGATGTACGATACAAGTAGGCGTCTTTTTCCGTCTCAAGTACAAATGTTCCCTTCGTACCATAAACGGTTTCACCATATCCACCGAAACCATTACCGTTAATCGTCGTATAGGCAACGGTAATCTTCCGTAGTTTTCCGAGTTCGTCGTTTGGATTGTAGTCTGGAGCCGGATAGTCATAAAGGGCGGAGATGTGATCGTCCACATCCCGGTCCAATGGACTAAACAAAGAACGGGCCCCGGATGCGGAAACAGATAATGGATACTGTTTTTTTCCACCGTGTGCCGCCGCAATAAAGATACTCGCTGCATCCAACTGATGGCTTCCCAATTCGGCCATTAAACCTCCTCCGGTTCGGTTCCACAATCGCCAGCGAATCAATTCTTCAATCGCGGGACGGTCATATTTCTGACCGTCTTCAGAACGCGTCTCGTTTTGATAACCGTATTCTTCCGCTGTTTTAAAACTGACACCATTATATTCCTTGCCTTCAATCAGGGCCATATCAGCCAATTGCGCGCGCTTCTGTTCCAGTTTGGGAAGCCAGGAGTCCAATTCCCGTTTCAGAGATGCGCGTTCCCGGGAAAGACGTTTCCCTTCTTCTTGAAGACGCGGATTCTTTTGGCGATCTGTATCTGACATTCCAGCAATTACATCGAGCTTTTTATCGATTTCGGCTATGGACGCTTTAATACGCGTGACTTCATTATTCCATTGGGTCCATTCAATGGATAGGACGTCACCTTTAATATCATTCTTCTTCGATTTAGGAGGAAGTGGTTGCTGCCAACTGTCCGAGCCGGGTAGATTGCCACGATGCCATTGTGCCTGTATATAATGAAGGTCACCAATAACTTTTTTGGAAATCAGTTCTTTAGCGTGATCGTAAAGAATATTATAATGACGTTGGTGACCAATCGTCAAATGCTTTTTCTGCAAGTGGGCGACACGAATCATTTCTTTACAATTGGCAACAGAATGCCCCATTAATTTTTCGGTTAAGACGTGAAAACCATGTTTCATGGCCTCTATGGCGGCAATGGCGTGAAGATGAAGTGGAAGACCGATAATAACGCCTTCAACACCAAGTTTTTCTCCATCGGCCAACAGATCCCGATAATCCTGATAAACCTTTACATGTTTTTCGGCCTCTTCCCGAGTGTGCCAACCATATTTTTTCATTAGACCGGGCCGTACCGCCGCTGCCGTCGTACTGTAACAGTCACCATGAAACGCTCTATATTGGTTATAGGGCCGAATATCGGCAATAGCAACAACCTCGATATATTTTGGATTTAAACCGCCGATCAGAACACTTCCTTCATCGCCTGTTCCTAAAATCGCAACGCGAACCGGCTTGTCGATTGTTCCATATTGAAAATAATAGCCGCCAATTCCTTTACCGGAGGCGAGGTCACTCTGGGCCGATTTCTTCAGAAAATTACGTCGCGTAACGGCACTTCCAATCGCGGCGAGGAAGTTTTCCTTTCCGATGGCTTTTTGTTCGGATGTCAAGTTCATTGTAAATTCATCTCCCTCTTTATTTGACTAAATTGTATTTTTCCTGATTGATATTCGGTAGAGCCCTGTCTTCCGTCAGAGCGTTTTCCGGCGTCTCGTCATTATCCGGATCGAACCAAGTCTCTTTAAAATCAACACTTCGCCCCTGTTCCGCCGCAATATTGGTCACGAGAGCAATAACGGCATCTCCAAGCGCTATTTTCGGTTTACATCGCGGCTGAATTTCCGGATTACGGTTATTGGGATTTTCCCGTATACACCATGCCCAATGCTCTATTTCCTCTTTATAACCTCGACTAATGTTCGAAGGTCCTCCTCCTGTTTCCACCGCCTTTTGCGCGGGTGCACTCGCCTGGGTATCCAATGCGGAAGCTCCTGCTGCCTTCTTTTCGACTTTACTCGTGGACGGTCCTCGAAGAAGTTGCGAATCCTGTTCCCGTTCCAGAATGAGAGTTCCCTTCGTTCCATAAACAATTTCACCGTAACCACCGAAACCGTTGCCGTTAATCGTTGAATATTGAACCGTAATAACCCGTTTTCGACCATCGATTGTCTTCGGATCGTAACTTGGAGCTGGAAATTCGACAAGGGTCGTTATGTGATCCTGAACTTCACGATCAAGACCGAACAGATTACGGTTTGCGGAAACATGTACTTTTAGTGGATGAACTTTTCCATTGTCCGGAAGTGCATTGGGATTTTCACCACGTAAAGAGGCCGCACGTCGATTCGAGGCTGCCAGAAAAATACTGGCGGCATCTAATTGGTGACTTCCCAATTCCACCATCAGACCACCTCCGGTACGACTCCACAAACGCCAGCGAATTAGTTCTTCGCCTGCCGGACGAATATATTCATTTTTTGTACCAACGCCAAAAGTCGCTGTCTGATAACCATAATCTTCAACTTTTTTGAATTCCGTTCCTTTATAGCTTCCACCCTTTGCCAACAATGAATCCTGAATCTCCGCTATTTTTTGTGCGACTTTTTTACGCCAGGTCTCAATTTCGAGTCCACGGGCATTGGCTAAATTATCCTTCCATGTACGATACTCGTCAATCAATTTTGTTGCCTGTTTATCGCCTGGTTTAAAGGAATTTGGCATAGGCATTTGCCAACTGTCCGCCCCGGGCGAATTGCCACGATGCCATTGAGCGCGTATATAATGGAGATCGCCCAGGAGGCCACGTTCGATTTGATCTACAGCTTCTTCATAGAGAATGTTGTAATGACGTTGATGACCAATGGCCAAATGTTTGCCTTCAATAGCGGCAACTCGTGCCATTTCCTTGCATTGGGTAATGGAATGTCCCATTAATTTTTCACAGAGGACATGAAGTCCCTGACGCATGGCCTGGATAGAAGCTACGGCATGAAGATGAAGAGGAAGTCCAATAATGACCGCTTCGATTCCGAGCTTTTTTGCGTCCAGAAGGAGATCACGATAGTCGGCGTATACTTTAACATGTTTTCGTGCTTCGTCTTCCGTTTTCCAACCATATTTTGCCATGAGGCCACAGCGTGCCTTGAGTGCAACATCCCCATAATTATCACCGTGAAATGCTCGATACTGGTTATAGGGGCGAATATCGGCAATAGCTTTCACTTCGACGAAATCGGGATTAAGAGCGCCTAGAAGGACACTTCCTTCGTCACCGGTTCCCATAATAGCGATTCGAAGTGGGTTCCCCTTAACTGTCGAATAACCGAAATAGAACGCTCCCAGTCCGGCAGCAGGGACCGCAGCGGCCAGAACGCCCGATTTCAAAAATGTTCGGCGTGAAAAATCGTGCTGTGCGTTATTTTCCGCCTTCTGTTTTGCATCTTGATTCATTTTATATTATTTCCTTCATTCAGTGTCTGTCTTGTTTCTTTGTTTTTCGATTCGGCAATCATGATTCCGTTGACGTTAAATCCAAGCCAGCCGGACAGAGTGGATCTTTTTTCCAGCCATACCATTTCATAATTTGTTTTCCGCCGAAATTCCACAGGAACCAATCGAGTCCACCCCAGCGGCCAGTCGGTATTGCCGCAAAAAGAAGGAGAATCAACAATTCTGCCGAATCTTTACCGAAAATCAGAAAATGTCCGACAACTTCTGGCGAATGTGGATAAACCGTTGGCCAGGGAAATTGAGAGAGACAGACATTGAACATAAAGAGCGCCCCCCCCAGAGCCGCCAAACGGGTACAAAAACCGATCATGAGGCAGAAACCAATAGCAGACAGCCCCAAGGTAACCGCCAGATCAAGAAAACCCAGACGGCTTGGCGTAGCGAAATTCTTGATAAAGGGAGTATTTGCAATCACATTGGCAAAAGGAATCTTGTTTTGACCATAGGTCATGGGAGCTAAAACGCCCCTTTCCTTTTGACTGTTCTTTAATTCGCACCAGAGCGCGTTTTGCAGATTTTCGCCCATAGCTTCGGGTTCCGCGGTTAAACTGCCCGCTTCTCCTCGTAATTTCATTTGATTATCCCAATCGCGAACCTTCTGATGTTCCGCTCCATTGGTCTTGGCGGCTACTTTCGTCGCATTACGCTTGTTACTGGCCAGGTACGCGGCAATATCTTCCTGCTTCTCCTGCGCATATTCCCGAAGGGATACAATATATTGGTCAAAAATCGAATCCATCGACGCCTTTTGTTTTTCGTCCGGAACATACTTTTTATTGAAGTTATTGTACCAGCAATACCATTCATTTTCATAGACAGGCAGGGTCAATCCAAGATCCTTCCTGGTCTTCGTCTCTTGATTTACTTCGGTCGCTTTTGCAAGTGTCAAACGCTCTTTTCCATCAAGGTCCGGAAGCATGATATAATAGAGTTCCTTGGTCGGTCCTTTTGCCATCCCGAGAAATCCTTTTGCCGAGAATTCATTTCTCGGTTCCATCTTCCATAATCCTTCGTATAAAAAGTGCCATCCAACACTAATTCGAAGTACGACTATTAATACGACCAAAATTGTCGTACTTAACCCAAATTTCTTCATCCTGTCCAGGGGACACCTCCTCTCGATGTCTTAATGATCGGTGTAAATAGGAAATACGTCATTTTTTATTCAGTTTCGTAATTTTAACTGATTTACTTAATTCTGTATATTCTGCTTAATTACTAAATGTACTCTATTTTACCGTAATTTAACCTTTTTTTAAACTACCGGGTGGGCATTTATCCCAATATTTTTAAAAATTTTACAGAAAAAAAGAGTTTTGACCCACACGATGCAAAAATCTGGTATAATCGGAGCAGTGTTTTTACCGGTCATTGTTTTGTCAAACGAAACAAAATTTTTAGCAAAAAAAAGAAAAGGACTGTTTTTATGAAAAAATTTGCTTGGTGGGGTTTGTTTTTAGCCGTTATTTTTTGTATATTAGAAGGACAAAATGTTTTTTCCAAGGAACCAACGTTTCCTAAATTCAAGAAGGATTCATTATCGATCTATTTGAGTCCTTCCTGTCAGGATAAAAACATTGGTTATGGAGACTATGGAACAGAAGAGAAGCGAATGAACGAAGTGTGCGATGTTGTGGAGGCGAACCTCAAGAAGAATGGCATCAAGATCTACCGGAACGACCCGGAAAAGGGACTGCGCGATTTTGTAAAGGAAGCTAATGAAGCCAAGGTGGACCTTTATTTCGCAATACACAGTAATGCCGCCAATCGCAAGGCACGTGGAGCGGAATGTTACTGTTATAAATTTGGAAATGAAGGTGAACGATTCGCCAAAAAGGTCATGGCAGCTTTAATGGAAATCTATCCTGGTCCGAATCGTGGCGTTAAAGAGTCGCATAGTCATTTCGGACCGGGCAAACCTTTATACGAAACAGCTAATCCGAATGCCCCTGCCGCTCTTGTGGAAGTTGCCTTTCATGACCAAAAGGATGATGCCGAATGGATTATGAAGAATAAAAAACAAATTGGAGAATGTTTGGCTGGCGCTATTCTAAAGCATTTTGCGGAAGAACATCCGGACAAGGTTATCAAATAAAACAGATTGGAAGACAGACGTCTTGTCTGTATTCCTAATGCAGGCGTTATTCCTAAAACAGGCATTCCGTCCGCTTTAAAAAAATAACAATTATCAGCATTGTATATTGGGATCTATGATATACTGTGATATATAATAATATATAGATATATAATAATATATAATGGTATATAATGATGAATTGGGAAATGTATTTAAAATCACCCCTATTATAGAAATGAAGGAAAGAAGGGAAAATGAAGAGACTAGTAGTTTTATTGTCCTTTTTGTATTTGCTGGGAACCGCAAGTATCTATGCCGAGGACTATCGAAGTGGCGTTGTTTGGGAGCAGCCGAAAATAGTACAGCCGGGAAATCAGGTTGGAGCAGCTCCGTCCGATGCGATTGTTCTATTTGATGGAAAAAATATGGATGCCTGGACTGGTGGTCCCTGGGAAGTTAAAGATAACGTTTTAACTGTTAATCCGGGTAAAGGTCAGATCGTCACCAAACAGAAATTCGGAAGTTGCCAACTACACCTTGAGTTCATGACCCCACCCCCGGTTGGTAAAGGTCAAGGACGGGGAAACAGTGGACTCTTTTTCATGAACCATTATGAAGTTCAAATTCTGGATTCCTTCAACAGCCCTACCTATTATGATGGACAGTGTGCTTCCATTTATAAAGAATCTCCTCCCTATGTCAACGTTTGTAGAAAACCTGGTGAATGGCAGACCTATGATGTTATTTTCACCAAACCGATTCTGCAAATCGAGAATAATAAAGTCACTGAAGTGATTCGTCCGGCCTATATTACCGTTATTCATAATGGTGTTGTTGTCCAGAATCATTTCGCGATTACCGGCAGTACCTTCTATGATCGGGAAACCGCCTATGAAGTCCATACAGATCGTGAACCTATTTCTCTACAGGATCATGGAAACCGTATGAAATTCCGCAATATCTGGATTCGTGAAATACCGGATTCCAATAATAAAATTCGTCCGAAGGTCATGCCCTTCATCTTCAAACCTGACAAGTCCGGTTCCGATATCACTACAACCAATAATCCGGAATTCAATAAATATTTCGTTCCGGAAAAACCTCAAAAGTAGTTTGATCCACAAACGATCATAACCATACAGGTTGGTTTTTTATTTTAGACCACAAATCAATACCGTTGTTTACAGATCAATACCGTTGTTTACAGATAGTATTTCAAGAAATGTAAATAGACCTTTTATTACGATACTCAAGACCGTTTGAAATTCCTTTTTTTCAAAACAGGTGGACGCCAGTTTTGAAGGAGGTGGACGAAACATCCGCGCTCCAGGGAAAACAATAGGATTCCGGCCTGGAGTATAAAAAAACTGGAGTATAAAAGAAAACGGTGTATTATATTCAAGTAATCGGAATAGATTGGTATCTTCTGTGGTTTAATATACTCAAGGTCGTTATAAAAATCTATTTTTCCAAACAGGCGAGATGCCTGTTTGGGAGGATACGGACGAGATGTCCGCGCTCCCAGAAAATGCCGAATTTATAACGTCGTACCGTATATTTTTACAATGCAATTTAAACGATAATATCTTCGTTTTTATTACATATGTTTATTACACATGTTTATTACACATGAACGTCTTGTTCGTGTATTTGCCATCTTTTGCTATATTATCTGAATTAACATACCTTGGAGTTTATAGATGAAAAAAATAATATTGGGTACTTTATTAAGTGGCCTGTTTTTTCTATTGGGTTTTAGCGGTACGGTATCTGTTTACAGTGCGGATTCCGCGATAGTGCCCTATGGATTAACCGTAGAGTCGATGGAAAATCCGATCGGAATTGATGCGCTCAATCCACGTTTGAGTTGGAAATCAAAAGCAGTTTCGAACGAATCCCGAAATCTCAAACAGAGTGCCTGGCAAATAATCGTATCGTCGAGTATGGAAAAACTGGCGCAAAACGAAGGAGACCTCTGGGACTCCGGTAAAGTTGTCGGGGAACAGTCTCTTAATGTTAAATACACGGGCAAACCACTTGTTACGGCCAGCAAGATCTATTGGAAACTTCGTGTTTGGGACAATCAGGACAAGGTTTCCGACTGGAGTAAACCGGCCCAATGGACGACCGCCGTTTTAAAGGCAGAAGACTGGAAGGGAAAATGGATTGCTCAACCGGAAAATGTTCGACCGAATATTAATCTGGATCAGGCCTGGTGGATTGGTAAACAAGGGATCGTTAAGACTCAATCGCTCAAATTACGTCGTGAATTCCAATGGAATGTATCTCAATCTTCCATTGATAATAAAGAATATTGTGCTCTGTTCAACTATGCGGGCAATAAACGATTTGAAATTTTCGTAAACGGTAAAAAAGCAGGACATTCGATCGGAATGGTCTTCAATCCGGAGCAAATGCGAACGATTGATATTTCCGACTATTTGATTTCCGGGACCAATACAATTGCGATTGCTGTTTCGAACGATTCTGATCAACCCGCCGCGTTTCTCGGCAAATTGGTCATTTACAAGGTTAATAAAGTCAAAAACAGTTATCCGGAAAAGGTTTCCCGACGTGGAACGCTCGGTAATTTGGTTCTGACCCTGGGAACCGATAAAAATTGGTCGGTCTGTGATGGTAAAGTCTCTGACGGATGGAATTCCAATATCGCGAATTTCGGTCAGGAAAACGCCTCCGGCTGGACCAGGGCAAGTGAACTATTCGCGCCCGATAAAGCTCCCTGGGGTAAAGTTTGTCGCAGGAACGAAACGGTTTCTCCTTTATTCCAACGTCAATTCAAATTGGAAAAAAAGGTCAAACAGGCGATCCTTTATGTCTCCGGACCATGCTTCTGTGAACCGGCCCTGAATGGTAAAAAAATCGGTCGAAAACTATTGGACCCGGCTCCGACCAAGTTCAATAAAAAGGTTCTGTACTCCACCTACGATATTACGAAGGAACTTCAATCGGCCGGTTTGGGTGATCAGGAACTCGAAGTCATGCTGGGACACGGTTGGTATGACGTTCGTTCTATTGTAACCTGGAACTTCGATGCGGCCAGTTGGCGCGGGTTTCCGAAGTTTTCCGGTCAACTTCATCTCCAATATGAAGATGGGAGTTCCGATCTGATTATTACCGATGATAAATGGACCTGGTCAACCAGTCCCTATCTGTTCGACTGTATACGTCAGGGAGAAATATACGACGGCGGCTGGAAGAAGGAGATCCGTGGGAACGCGGTTGTTACAGAAGGAACCGGAGGAACCTTGGTGGCTTCCTCGTTTCCAACAACGGTTATTACCAAGGAATTTAAGCCGAAGAGTATACGCGAAACGGCTCCCGGCGTTTGGGTTGTTGATCTTGGCCTGAATATAGCGGGCTGGTGCCGTGTGACCCTCAAGGATACAGAGGCGGGCGACAGAATTCGCTTCCGTTATTCCGAACGGGTTAAAGAAGATGGTACCTTGGAACGTACAAGTATTGAAATGCACTTTATGGAAGGGTCGCCTTCCTGGATGACCGGTGAAACAGGTCGGTTCCAGACCGATTATTATTTCTGCAAGGGTGGAAAAAAAGAAGTCTTCGAACCGAAGTTCACCTATAATGGATTTCAGTTCGTTGAAATTACCGGAATGCGTCAGAAACCGGAACTGGAAGATATAACAGCCTGTATTCTTCATACCGATTTTACATCTATCGGTACATTCCATTGTGATAACGAATTACTGAACGCGATCCAGCAGGCAACATTATTATCCTATTGCAGCAACTATGTCGATGGTTATCCGACCGACTGTCCACATCGGGAAAAGAACGGCTGGACCGGTGATGCCCATCTTGCTGCGGAACAGGCAATGTATAACTGGAATAATATGGCGGCCTATGAAAAATGGATTGGTGATTTACGTGATGAACAATTACCCGATGGTAATCTGGCCGCAATTGTACCGACGGGAGGATGGGGGTATGCCTGGGGAAATGGACCCGCCTGGGACAGTTCACTGGTTATTATTCCATGGTATCTCTATCTCTATCGCGGCGACCTCGATATTCTCAAGGTCAATTACAATGCCATGAAGATGTATATCGACTACATGACAACACGTTCTGTCAATAGCCTCGTTTCCCATGGTTTGGGCGACTGGATTCCTGCTAAAACAACCACACCGACCAAGGTAACCTCTTCCGGTTATTATTACGTCGATACAATGATCGTTGCGCGAACTGCTGCCCTGTTGGGGAAAAAAGATGATGCCGCCAAATATGAAACGTTGGCAGAAAATATCCGTAACGCATTCAAAAAAGAACTTTATAAAGAAGATGGAACTTGTGAAAACGGCAGTCAGACTGCCCAATCAACCCTTCTTCATCAGGGACTTGCTGTAACGTTAAACGAAGTGGAAAAACAGAAGGCATTCGATCGTTTAGTGGACGCAATAACTCGATCCAATGGTTTTTTAGACTTCGGTATTCTCGGTTCGAAATATGTTTTCCGTACCTTGAGTGAATATGGTCGAACCGATCTCGTTCTGGGAATGGCATTACAGGAAAAACAGCCCTGTTTTGCCGACTGGCTCAAACGCGGTGCCGGTACGTTGTGGGAAGATTGGGGCGACGGCTCTTCGCGTAATCATATTATGTTCGGTGATATCTCCGCCTGGTTCTATCAGGCACTCGCCGGGATTAATCTCTTGGATGATCCCAATGTCGTCGTTGCCGATCTGTCGAAGGGAACCGAGGAAAAATCATTGGCTTTCAAGTCGTTTACAATTAAACCGCAATGCCGAAAACAGGACCTGACGGTTCCCGGCCGAAAAACTCTGACCTGGGTCGAGGCAAAAGTCGATTCGCCCTACGGACCTATCGAGTCCTTCTGGAAATGGAATGATTCTTTTACTTCACTTCAGATGAAGTTTACCATTCCGGTTAATACAACGGCTCGTATTATCCTTCCTTTTAATTCCGATGAAATTCGAAGTATAAAACCCGGATTAAAAGCCACGGATTCCGTAAACGGAAAAACAATCTTTACCGTCGGATCCGGTGTTTATGAATTCCAGATTTTGACGAAGTAAAACAAGGGGTATGTTACGTTGAAATTGCCCTTGAAAACAGGGCAATTCTCCCCCGATAAAATTTTCTCGTGATAAAAGCGGCTACGAATCTTAAAAAATGGGAGTCGGTCGGTTCTCTGGAAAATCGCCCTATTCGACCGATATTCTAACATCGAATCGTCGATAAAGGCGAAGTCATAATCCTTGTTTTACCAGACCGCAGCCAACGTTGAATTTGATATGTTTTTTCATTAAGGGAAGGTCGTCCGAATCATCTCTTCTGAAGATCTTCTGTAGATCTTCTGAAGATCTTCAGGAAGACGAATATTTTTATTCCCTGCTTTTTCGTCGATGGGAGAAGAAATTTTTTAGGAGAGAACTACATTCTTCCTGAAGAATACCTGAAGTAATTTCACACCGATGATTTAGTCGAACATCGGACAGAATCTGATAGAGAGAACGGACGGCCCCTGTTTTGGGATCATCCGTACCATAGACAACGCGTTCGATTCGGGCATGAATAATAGCTCCGGCACACATGGTACAGGGCTCCAGGGTAACATAAAGAGTACAACCTTCGATACGCCAGGAAGGAAACAGTGGAGCTGCCTTCTGAATAACGAGGAGTTCGGCATGGGTACATGGGTTACCCGTCTGTTCTTTTCGATTATGGTCACGGGCAATTAGGACTTCGGATTCCCGATGAACCAGAACGGCCCCCACGGGTACTTCTCCTTCGTTATATGCAATTTTTGCTTCTTCCAATGCCAAACGCATAAAGAAACTATCGTTCACTTGCGTTTGTTTTCCTGATATTGCTGACTGGCATTACGAAGCGTTTCCCGCTCTTCATTCGTTAAATTAGCCTCGCCATATCGCGTAATTTTACGAAGGATTCGGTCAACTTCTTCTTCCAATGCACTTGTATTGTGTTTGGGAGTAGAGTTGTATTTGGACTTCGAAGGAGTCTTCCAATATGTAATAATACGATGAATCTGATCTGAAAAATTCCATTGACTGATATAATAGATAAAGGCAAAAGCAGCTCCCGCCAAGTGAACGTCATGGGCAATATTCGAAGCGCCACTCAAGGTACCGTACATATCGTAAACGATAAATAGAATACCAAGGAGCCAAGCGGGAATAGGAATAATTCCATAGAGCATCAAGGTTAAACGTGGATAAAGCAGGGCGAAGAGAATGACCACCGTTGTAACCGCTCCAGAAGCCCCCAACATACCTCCGACCTCGCCAGGATGGATAAAATTACCAACACCCCAAAAAATACCCCCTGCAATCACCGCAATCAGATAGATCCAGAGAAACTCTTTTGCGCCATAACGACGCTCCACCATTGGACCTAAAAAGAAGAGAGTCAGCATATTTCCAAAAATGTGCCAGAACGAGTCAGGAGCATGGACAAATCCGTATGTTAAAAATTCAAACCAGTATAATGGGTTCGTTAAAGTAAACGAATGCATCATACAAATGCCGGTTATTAAATTGCTCTCCGGAAAAAGAAGCCCGTTGGCAAAATAAAGACCAACGTTAATTAATATGATAATAGTCACCATGGAAAACGGCAATTTCATGGGGCGTTTTTTTGTCGTATACCCTTGCCAATCGGAACGATAATAATCCCGGTCGTATATACCCATTTATAAAACTCTTCTCTTTATTGTTCTGGTAATTGTATCTATTTTATCAGGAAACAAAATCGGCGATACGATCGAACGCTTCCTTGAGATTTTCCATACTATTAGCGAAGGAGGCACGAACATAACCTTCTGTACCAAAAGCACTTCCCATAACAGTGGCGACTTTCTTCTGTGCCAGAAGCTCCAGACACCATTGCTCGCTGGTATCGATTTGGACATTGCCATATTTCCGTCCGAGATGTTCCTTCACATTAAAGAAGGCATAAAAAGCCCCTCCCATTTCGGAGCAACTGAGGCCGGGAATGGAACGAATCCGTTCGGTAACATAATTTCTTCTCTTTTCGAATTCCTTAACCATGTCATGGACACAGGTTTGGTCTCCGGTAATGGCTGCCAGGGCCGCGTATTGACTGATACTGCACGGATTGGAAGTTTCCTGACTCTGTAAACTTCCCATTTTTTTGGCCAAAGCGACAGGCGCCAGGGTCCACCCGATTCGCCATCCCGTCATGGCATACGTTTTACTGACACCATTAATCAATATGGTACGATCCTGTAATCCGTCCCGAACGGTCGGAAAACTGACAAATTGATGATTGCCATAGACCAGATGCTCGTATATCTCGTCGGCCAGAACGTTCAGGTTCTTTTCTACAACTATATCGGCCAGGGCCTTCAGTTCCTCTTTATCGTAAAGATTTCCGGTTGGATTGGAAGGATTACAGAGAAGGAGCATTTTTGTCTTCGGGGTAATAGCAGCTAGCAAGTCAGCCGGTTTCAGTTTAAAATCTTCAGTTTCCTTCGTTTGAATAACAACCGGAATGGCGCCACTCAATTTAATCAATTCGGTATAACTGACCCAGCAAGGAGCAGGAACGATAACTTCATCTCCGGGATTAAGCGTACAGAAGAAGGAATTGTGAAGAGCGTGTTTTGCACCATTGGAGACGACACATTGGGTTGGTTCATAATGGATTCCCCATGTTTTTTCATAGAGTTCGGTAACCGCTTTTTTTAGTGCGGGAATACCACTGGCCACGGTATATCGGGTATGTCCCGCCTTCATGGCCTCAACGGCCGCGTCACAGATATACTGTGGCGTTCCAAAATCAGGTTCACCCAAACTTAAATCGTAGACGGTTTCTCCCGTTGCCTTGAGTTCTTTTGCCTTCGCCGACATGGCCAACGTTGCCGACGGCTCCATTTTCGCTACTATTTTAGAAATCTCAATTCCCATGATAACCTCTCCTGTTAGTGTATTAGTGTATTGACAAACAATTCTATAATATCACCGAACGGAAATTGTAACAGGGGGAGTTTTTATTTTGACGGGCGATCATCAACGACAATAATATTGTGAATCGCCAGATGTTCCAAACGACAATGGACAACACCTTTTTCATAACGCCAGGAAGAAGGTTTTTTCCCCGGTTCAATAGAGACACTCCTCGGTTTTTTATCCATTTTTATCTGTATGTCCAGTGGACCAATCGGTTCGATATCATCAAAAATAGGTGTTTTAGAATGGGGCCCGGAAACGTTTATCAAATGAACCGCGAATCGACCGTCTTTTGTCCGTCTGACTACAACGTCTACAAAAGGCGATCCGATTACCTTGACAATCGGCACTGCAAAAATTTCTCGAACGGCGCGCCCGATAAATTCACGAACGGCGGGATCCTGATCTTGTCGATACGATTCAGAAATAGATTCCGGAATATAGGCGATATGTCCGGATCCCTCTGCCCCAAGTTTAAAGACGTAATCGCGCGGAATAATACTCGTCTTTTTCTGTGATGAATTCGATTTTTCGTTTTTTATTACTATATTTTTCCATTTATCCGGATCCCATATGTTTTTGAATGGCAATATGGTTTTTTCACCCACGAGCAGAAGATTTCCACCCGATTGTACATATTGAACGAGTTCGGTTTTAAAATGGTCGTCCAGAGTCGGCCATTCACAGATAACGATAATCGGGTAATTCTTTAATTTCGGAAGAATGGTTGTCTCGTTGTAAATTTCAACGGAATATTGATTTTCGAGCAGGGCAATCAGAATTCCGCGCTGCCATTGAATCGACCAGGGAAAGAGTCCTTCATTCCGTTCATCACAACGTTGGTAATGGGCGGACGATGGCAAAATGAGAGCGAGTTGCGGAATGGGAGTCGATTGAAAACAGACTTCCTGACGTTCGCGACAGAAGGGAGCGACGGGTACATATGGTTCCAGTTTTTTCAGATCCATACTGCCATCATGGTTTTGTGGAAAACAGGCCTGAAATCCACCTCCTTGAGCGAGAACACAAGCGGCTTCCCGTTCGAATTGACGGGCCTGCTTCGGTATCCATTCAGGATTACCCGGATTCTGGCCCGCACTCCAGGCCATTAGATCCCATGGTTTCCCCTGACTCTGAATATATCGCGATGAAAATCGTGCCGTATTTACACCATCAGTCGGAATAATATCTCCGGAAATAAAATCGACATTGGCACAGACCGGTTCCGGCAGATGATCGGTAAAGGCCCAATTACTCGCTATCTGAAGGTCTGGAACCTCGCGATGAAGTGCATTGATATAATAACGAAGGTAATTACGGAAGGCATCCCGATGAAACGCCTGCCAGCGAGTCCAGTTTGGATCGGTCGGACTTTTGGGAATAACGGTTATACCTGTTTTTTGTGTGAATTCCTTGCAGGCTTTTTCACCGTAATCGGGAAGTGTCGCCCAACATTCGCCGTCAAGCCAAATACCGTCTACCTGGTACTCCCGAGCAACTTCAAGTAGTTGTGGTATTAAAAGTTTGTCTTTATAGGGACCAAAAAGAGAAGTTATTTTGTCACTTCGTGTACCGTCCGCATTGACGACCGCCCAATCAGGATGCCGCTTGATCGCTTCCGTATCCCAAACTCCCGAATAGTGCATAAAAAGTCCGACCCCGCGTTTTTTCGTGACGTCGCGCCAGACGCGAAGGGGATCTCCGACAAAACTGCCCCCATGTAATCCAGCCTTCGTTGGATAACTCGAAACACCAGGATGACCTTTACAATCGATCTGAAGATAATCCGGATGAAGCATATCAATAATTCCATTGATCATTTCCGGCGTTGTTCGGATCCCAATATTTTTATCCTCCATTGTGGCATGAATATCCATATGGATACCAAAAAAACATTTTGAACGCGGAATTCGTTCCTCCGCATTCAAATACGATTGGCTGTATAATAACTGACAGCCAATAATAAAATGGATCACTCCCCAAAATAAATATTTGTAATACATTTGTCTACACCTTGTTTATAAATAGTTTTTAGTGTATTATATTGTCTTCAAAACGTACACCAACGTTAGTCCGCAGATGCAAGTCGGGAGGACGCTACAGCCCATTTTCAACATTCCTTCCGTATTTTCTTCGATAATAGTCATTATCTGCCTGCCGAATAATATCGTCCAGATTGGAGTTGGAGGAATAGGAGGCGAGACCGTAATTCATTTGGATCTTTTCTTCCGGCAGAAAACCGGTCAGGGAGAGTTGCCGCAGTTTTATTTGATATTGGAGAAATTTATTTTCCGTCTGCTCCAAATTCGAGTTAGGACAAAGAACAATAAATTCGTCACCGCCATAACGGGTAGGTAGATCCGGAGCCTGAAATATTTCCTCAAAAAGACGAGCAACCCGAATTAAAATATCATCTCCCGCCTGATGACCACGAAGATCGTTTATCTGTTTAAAATGATAAAGATCACAAAAAAGAAGTGTTCCTTCTGACAGATATTTTTCGTCTGAATTATCGCGAAGAGTTCGCCAATATCGTCGAAAAACATTTCTGTCCGGAAGTGCTGTTAAAGAATCGCCTCCTTCTTCCGAATGAAGAAGTGTCAAAAAAGAATTTCCAATCAACTCCACCGGATATTTGTCGGTATACGCCTCTAATAGACGCGGCTTCAAAATCAGAATCGAAAAATTCGATCCATTACTATTTGCCATGAACAGCACATACTCAAACAAACGAAGAATACCGGATTCCCCTTGCTCCAAAATAACGAAACCGTTTAGAGGACATGTTTTGGCTTGAAATTCATTAAAAGAACAACCGAATCGGTCCGTTAAAAACGGCAGAATGGACTCTTTTTTTTGAGGAAAAAATCCAGCGTGATTTAAAATTATCTCCGCTGGACGATTCCAGTAGACCAACTCATTCCGATCATTACCCCAAAAAAGGACAGCATCGGTAATATGATCCAGGAGTGTCGTAAAAAACGGATCGGTAAAAGTAGTATTCATCACATCCAATATAATCAATAATCGCCACAGATATTGACCTTGAAACCAAGAGCTTCGGCCATGGACGCTTTGACGGCAACGGCACGATCCGCTTCTGCGGCACTATTGGCATAGGCGACCTGAATATGATTTGCATGATGCTGTGCCATAAACTGATCACGAGACAGATTCGGAAAAACACAATGGACAATAGGCCAGTTCCAGGCACATAAACGGAAACGTCGATCTGTTTCTTCCTGTGGTAGCGCTATCGCTTTCGCACGACCAAGGTCCATATTGAGTTTTCCATTTTCGACATAGGTTCGTGACCAAATCATTTCACCCGGCTTGTAAATACCTTTAATCGTGGATCCACCAAATGGGAAGTACATCGCCGACTGACGATATCCTTCCGAACCCTTCCAACCGTCGATGAAGTGGGCAGGAGGGGCTGCCCCGCTAATCTGAAAAGTCCAGACATAATCCTTGGTCGTTCCGGATTGATCCCAGTCGCCCCAGCGTACATCGTGCAAGGTTGTTTCCAGCGGTTGACCCAGGGCACCTAAAACACGTTGATCGAGAAGTCCGTCCAGAGCGGCACATTCATCGACTTCGTTGAAGTGAAGAAGTGGCCTTCCTTCGAACAGAACATTTCCGTGGCAATCTTTAACGGGCGGACGGTCCGTATTATTAAGCATACCTTCCACCATATCGCTTGCGGGCAGGAGATCTTTTAGTCCCTGCTGATATTGAATTCCGATCATTGTACATCCGAATCGGTCGGCCAAACGAACGGCAGCAATATACATTTTACACTGAAGGAGAACTTGTTCTTTTGTTAAAGTTTCCTTCTCGTCGGTTCCTTCATAATGAAATTTCATACCTTTATCGACGAGCCACTGATAGACCTCCTCTGCCTCCTTGTCGGGAACCTGCATCGTTTCATAATAGAGCGCGGACTGACTTAAACGTTCTTTAAAGACACCGATTGGGAAAAGAAGTTCATCCGGAATAATGGCATTATACATTCCCATACATCCTTCGTCGAAGATTCCCATAATAACCTTGTTGTTCCGAAGTTCGTCGGCCAGTTTTTGACCGAGTGCTTTATCTGCGGTACTAATCTTCGTAACCGTGGAGAGCGGATGGACATGACTTTTGTCGTGTACTATCGTACCTGTCTTGAGCCATGTTTTCAAATTGTCGAGAAACCAGGTATCGGTAAAATCAATGGACCATAGTGTCGAAAATGGTTTATTGGCTTTATAAAGCGAGGCATTTATATTGAGCATACCGACGAGTCCCGGCCAGGTTCCGGACCAGTTCGCAATCGTTAAAATGGGACCTT
The DNA here is from genome assembly GCA_964442735.1 of uncultured Planctomycetaceae bacterium. Taxonomy (GTDB): domain Bacteria; phylum Planctomycetota; class Planctomycetia; order Pirellulales; family Thermoguttaceae; genus JAUNBG01. The sequence continues at coordinate 19,407 of CAYUAP010000064.1, forward strand.
GATGGGAAAGGAGTCCCGGCAATACATGATGGGTGTATTCCCAAACCGATTCCGCTACAATAACCGGAATTGTCGGATCCATTTTGGAGAATATTTCAAGTCCTTCCTTTTGAGAAGCAATAAAACCATGCTGTTCATCAGCTTTATACGGATGGGCACGAACAACTTCCACTTCCATCTTGTTCAGGGCACTGACAAGCGCCTTTTCCATCTTCTCCTGCTCCGGCCAACAGAGTTGATTGGCACTCAATCGGAGGTCGCCGCTGGCTACCAGATATACTTTTTTAATACTCATTTTTTCTCCTTTTTTAAGATGACGTGTCGTTTTATGTAAATTTCCATTGGAATTTTACCTGTTTCTTCTCTAACAAAAATTCGATTTTCCATTATAACGTAAAAGAAAGTTTGTTTGCAAGAGCTCTATCAAAAAATTTTTAAGATATTTTATTGTATGGTCATTACTTTATTTACTGTCATTATTTTATTATACGGTCATTATTTTATTATACTCAAGGTCGTTATAAAAGTCTATTTTTCAAATCAGGCGAGACGTCTGTTTTTGAGAATGCGGACGAGACCTGCCTGCCGTCAGGCATGGCGTCCATACTCCCAGGAAATGCCGAATGTATAACGTCGTACTGTATATACGGTCATTACTTTATTGTATGGATATTACTTTATTATACTCAAGGTCGTTACAAAAGTCTATTTTTCAAAACAGGCGAGACGCCTGTTTTTGAGGATGCGGACGAGACGTCCGCGCTCCCAGGAAATACCGAATGTATAACGTCGTACTGTATATACGGTCATTACTTTATTATACTCAAGGTCATTACAAAAATCTATTTTTCAAAACAGGCGAGACCCTGTTTTGGAGGATGCGGACGAGACGTCCATACTCCCAGGAAATGCCGAATGTATAACGTTGTACTGTATATACGGACATTACTTTATTGTATGGATATTACTTTATTATACGGACATTACCAGTCCCTCTCCTTGATGGGGATTTTGCGAGTACCGGAAATCCGTTCACAAATACCCCATTTTAACTTGACCGTATTGGAAGATTCCCCTATTTTTGCCGGTAAAAATAAAGGTGTGCTTCACGTGGATTGGAAATTTCAACGTTAAATCCCTTTTCACGAAGTTCTTTACCGGAAAAAGTCTGAACAACTCCGGAATCGACGTTTTCAAACTCCCAATTCGTTTTGGGATCAACAGTCAGGATCTCGAAATTCATGGCACGAACGTCACTTTCCGGCCTGCGTATCGCCATTAACATTCCTTTTTTCTTCTCGGGTAAATAATAATGATATGCGGCCCAGCCGTTTAGGTCCGGACCTCCATCCATTAGAGGATAATAATCGCCGTAAAAATATTCCTTGGCCCGCTGTAGTTCCGTTACAAGATCCTTGAGCAGATTCAGATTGGAAATAGTGCCATACGAGAACGAAATACCAGGACAGAAAACATTTCGGAAATAGTATTTTTCGAGATTTCCATTTCCCGTACCATGACCAGCAAACCAATAGGATAGATTATACGAATGATTTTGCGTTTCCTCCGCCTTCTTGTAATCGGTACAATTATAGTCGTCACGCCACAATGGAATACTCCGCGATAAAGCCTCCAGTTCGATTCGCCGTCCCCCGGATGCACATTGGTCAATGGCCAAATCCGGATATTTTTTTAGGAGAGTATCCCAAAATCGATAAAACCCCTCCGCATAATGAATCTCCGTTATTCCAGCCCGGTCCGGTCCATCATTAAAAGACCAGTTCGGACCCGGATTCATATTGAAATCTTCCCGATACCATTTAACATTGAATTTATCAATAATACCACTAATCAGATCAATTCCATATTTCAGTCCCTTTTCGCTGGTCAGATCGAGTAGAAGCTGCTCGTTATCGGTAATTTCACCCTTCTTCTGACGCAAAAAACAGTCGGTATGTTCTTTAGCCGCTTTTGTACACCCCATAACTCGAAGTGGTTCAACCCAGAGCAGGAATTTCATACCAGCTTCCGCCGCCGCATCACTGACCGGACGAAGCGAACCAGACGGATAACGTATCTTGCCCACCTCCCAATCACCGAGTTTCGTCCACCACGTCTGATCGTCATCACCATACCATGCAGCGTCAATCCAATAGGTATCAATTGGAATTTTATATTTTTTGACGACAGCAATATGCGCCATATGTTCCGCCTGCGGACGTCCCCAACCAGAGAGTGAAATAGGGGCTAAAACCGGTTTCCCGTTCTGCTGCGGTGTATGGTATTCCATCATGAATCGACGAAACATATTCTGACCGTGCATAAACGGTTCTCGATAATATAGAATCGCTATTCGGGTCGATCGGATTCGTTCACCCGGATGCAGTTTTGCCTTAAGATCAACCATGCCAGCCGTAATATGGGTCGAACCGTTTCGATGGTCGAAATGCGTATGCCATCCCCCATTCCAGCCGAGTCCGAGAATAATACCATCTTCGCCCGTTCGATAGTTGAAAAAGGGAAGCCATTCATGACTTGTTCGCCGATCCGGACCACTAAAGAATGGGAATGTAAATGCGTTCTGCTCCAGGGATCGCATTCGCTTTCTCGTTAATTTAAAATCGTCCGGAAGATTTCGGCTCCCTGGCGCATAAAAGAGGTCCGGCGTTACACAGGAACCATTCTTCCATTCGATATCAATTGCCTGAAAATCGAAGACAGGCTCCGTATCTTTTTTGCCATCGTTTCGCAGACAGATCACCCATTCCAAAACGGGCAATGTCCGAAACTCCGTTAATTCCATTTCACAAACTATCCCGGTAACATCGTCATGCCAGGAAAGAACGTATTTTCGGAATCGATCATTATCTGTTTTCAATTGAATAGTGGCCTTGTCTGCCTTAATCCATTCACGACTGGACCGTTTTCCACAGAAAAATGAAAACGGAACATCCGCCGTATAACGTTCATTGGGTATCCCGGAATGGACCATAAATTGAGCCCATTGCGCAATAAACGCCTGTTCCTCTTGTTTAGGGATGGAAGTATACGGCTCTAAAATCTTTTCCGCCGAATATGAAAACGATGGAAGAAATATTAACAGTAATAAAAGGAGATATTTTTGCATTATTTTCTAATTATTTTCCTGTTCCAGAAGTTTTTGGCGATCTTTTTTAAATGTAAAGAAAGCGGAAATGGAAACGGATAAAGCGCCAAGAACCCAAACCAGGGCAAATATGGTAAATCCAATGGACATTCCCTTTGTTGGACCATAAACATCCTGTAATTTTCCCATCATATAAGGCGATATTGAACCGATAAAAAAGGCAACCATAATCATTAAGGCAACCAGAGAGGAACGAAATCGGGCCGGAACCACTTCAAAAATGGCTGCATGTGTATTCGCTTCATAAAGACCACGCATTGCCCCAAACAGGAACATTGTGATCAGAATCATTGTTAAATGATTGCTGTTGCCGATAAATAAAATTAAAGGAGCCCCAACTAACATGGCAATCCACTGGAGATGAACACGAAAAGAAGGATATTTCCGCGCCATTAAATCAGAGACAAAACCACTAATGATAATAAAGAGGAGCGCTCCAAAATGGTGATAGAACATGGAATATCCCCCCGCCTTTATCGTATCCAGTTCGAAATTATTCTCAAGGAGTCGTGGTGCCCAGGTTAAATAGGCGTTATTTACAAATACAATGGCGACGAACCCCAAGGTTAAAAGTGGAACAGACGGTATTCGAAGTAGTGTTTTCAAGGCCTGGCCAGCCGAATAGGACTCCTTCAACTTTAGGGCCTGTTCCTGATTCTTTTGTGTTGCGTCTACATTTTCCGCAGGAGGATCCTTGAGTCGGAAAATAAAGAGAATACCGACAAAAAACCCGATACCGCCGAAAAGATAAAAAGCAGACCGCCAGCCGTAATTCTGTGCTATCCAGCCTGCAATAAAACCGGAAAACATGAGACCGATATAAAGTGCAGACTGGTGGATCGAAAGAGCCAGAGACCTTGTTTCTTTATGATAGGCAGCTATGAGCGGAGGATAGGCCGGACCATAAAACGATTCACTACCGGCCGTGGCAATACTTCTGAATAGAATAATTCCCAAAATTCCGGTCGAAAGACCGGTCAACATGGTCGCAATACTCCAGAAGATAATGCTAAATGTTATAATCCATTTTCTGCTATATCGGTCGCCAACGTATCCGGCTAACGGTACCATCAGGGCCGTCATAAAAAAAAGAATGGAAGCTGTTAATCCAATTTGACTATCGGATAAATGCAGTTCCGTTTGTATATTTTGCATGACAACACCGAAAATGGCCCGATCCGCCTGATGGAAAAAAAAGGCGACGAAGAGGAGTATCAGTAGTTCCCATTTGTAATATGATTTTTTATTATTTTCCATATATTAAAGTAACTTTCTCAACATTTCAAGGTATCGAGCCCGAATTTTAGGTTCGGAGTCGGGAGTTAACAGACCACTGCCGCGCCAGGTTGTATATCCACCTATTTCATACTGCTCCGCCGTTGGCAAATATCCATTATTTCCATTGGACAGCGCAATAAAGACATTGTTTTCAAACGGAGTGGAGAGACGAAGGTCATGTCCGGTAAAACTGAAAACTTCCCCAGGATAGGTACAAATACCGAACGTACCAATTCGAATCGCCTGTAGATAGAAGGTTCGAGTCTGCGGATTTTTCACCTGCTGAACAGTTCGCTGTGCATAGACATCAGAAAATGATGTTACTTCTTTTCCTTCCTTCTTGAGATTATCGAGCCAGGATTGTGCCTCTTTAACCTGTTCCGGAGTAGGATGACGAATCGGAAAAGTCTGTTCTTCCTGTATGGCTTTAACGGGAACCCAATCGACGTATTTAATCTTCGCAATCGCTTTCATTGCTGTTTCGGCAACATGTTTTCCAACAATTACATAATCGAACTTCGGTTGATCGATATTAAAAAAGTCGATACAACAGGAATCACCGCTGGTTCCATTGGTCATAATAGCGACAAACCCATCGGGAGCATGGAGCAGACGAGTGATTTCCTGGGCAAAAACACCGAAATAATCGGCGGAAATACCGTTCGTTCCGCCCGCATAATGCGTTGAATAGTTCGCCAGGACAGCCAGGGGAGTACCATCTGGCTTCTGAAAGGATAATACATAGACATTAGTATCCGGAGTTCCGGTTTTAGAAACGTTATTAGGAGAACCTTTACGGGGATTCATCATGGCTAAATTGTTCCTTGTATCGGTAAAAGCGGCGGGAGGAGCCATGGCCGTTCCCGGCTTCATTATAATTCTGCGGCAGAAGACATGACGTGGTTCCGGAGCCGTTTCCCAACCGACCTTCGCCGGCTGCAAATTCGCGTTCGCCTGAATAATAGCCTTCGCCGCTTGATCTACTACATAATTCGAATGTCGTCCTTCCGGCGTCGTTTTACCAATAGGATATGGCAGATTCGGTGTAGAATGGGCATGGGTCGCCGAAACAGAAATTCGGTCCATCGGCAAATCGCAATTTTCGGTAACTATCTTCTTTATCGAATCCGCAAAACTGGTTGAAAAAAAGCAGCAGTCAATAACCGCAAACGCAAACTTCGTCGTTCCATCGTCTACAACAAGGGCTCGTACATGAAGTGAATCACGAACCCCTTTATCGTCGAAACGACCGACCAATCCACCGGCAATAACAACCGGAAATTCAGTCGGAGTAATATCGGTAATGGCCGCTCCCACTCGAAACACCTTGTTTTCTGTCTGTTCCGCACTGTACACAAAGGATATCGAAAAAAGCACAAATAGAAGAGATGCCGATATCGTTTGTAATAAATAGGTATATCGTATCATATCATAATTGTCCTATCTGTTGGGCTTTTAAGCGGGCGATAGCCAGATCACTCAATCGCTGACGTATCATTTTGATAACAGCCGTCATAGTATCTTTAGCAGATAATGGTGGATATCCGATCATTTCCGCGAAGAGACAAACGCCCTCTTTTTTATATTTGGTTTTAACTTCATCGATAACAGCAACGATTTGCTTGATCCGTTCACTCGACAGTTCCGTAATGTCGTTATCCCGAATCGCCCGGACATTTTGGGCAAACGGTTCCAGATTCGTACGGAGAAGTTCTGCGGCAGACGGCGGTTTTTCACCAGTCCGGAGCCAGTGCGCGAAGATATCAACATCTTTTTTCGATGAAATTGTTAAATCGATTTTTTTCCCTATGGATTTAATTGTTGTTGCAGGTAAAGTCGCAAAATCACGAATTAAAACTTCCGGATCGTCCGGGGTTTCTCCGTCTATTATGATGTTTTCAATACAAGCTTTTAGCCGGTCCAAAAAACCTTCCGGAGAAGATCGACGCTTTTTTTTGTATTTTTTGAATTCATCGACAATTTCTTTTAACGTCAAATCCGGGAACAGGTTCAAGAGATCGATTAAAGCAGCGAGTTCCTTTTTGGCATCATTTCCCAGCCAGGGAGCGAGATCGAAAATAGCGTCCAAAAACGAAGCAGGCATGGTTGACATAAAAAATTCCTTTCAGCGATTAGTAAATCCGTTCATAAATTTCAGAGGCGAGTTCGGCAAAATAATCTTTATTTTCACCGGGCAGACATTCACCGGGGCGTCCGTTAATGGAATCCTGTTCTCCCGTGCGACGAGGGAGGTGATTTTTAAGAATAAAGGGACGTTTTCCACAATCAGATCCGGGATTATTCAGAAGAAATTCCTTCATATAACCTTCCAGATCGCTTTTTTTGGCCTCTTCCCCTTTACTGAGTGTTCCTTGTTTATTCGTTCGATTGAGAATAATTCCGGCGACACGGACCGGAAGATCGAGTACCTTCTGCATACTTCCAATCCAATTAATGGTCCGATTAACAGCATGAATATCAAACGCATCGGGCGAAGTTGGAATAAAGACGAAGTCGGCGGCGGTCATGGAACAGACGGTGGAAGTCGTCAATCGGGGTGGACAGTCGAACAAAACAAGATCATAGGATTTAAAGATTTTTTCCCGATGGAACCAGGATCGATAGGCAAATCGTGTTTCCCGGACACCAAAGGCCAGAGCCGCTTGGCGTTTAAAATCCTCGGTATCAAGCTGATCATCGGCGGGAATAACATGCGCCTTCTGCGGCTGATGAAGAAATGGAACGGTCAATTCGTGTGGTACTTCCCCTTTTGGTTTGATTGGAGAAAGAAGTACGGCGGCCGTTGCGCGATTTTTCGTCGCCTCCTGAAGAGAATGATCGGTGACACAACGTTGCGTTAAAGTCCCCTGAAAATCAAGATCGACAACCAGTACATTCAATGGTTTTCCGGGACTGTTATCCGGATATTTATAATTTCCGGAAGCGAATGCGGCTGCTAAATTAGCCGTTATCGTCGTTTTACCAACCCCTCCTTTTAAATTGATTAAGGAAATCAAACGAGTAGAAACACCTTGTTCGCGTAATGGACGCGACAATATGGGGATAAAAGGCGGAATCATATTGGCCGGTAAACGGGTTGGCTGGGTCCATACCGAAACATCTCGTTCCGTTAATTTGTCAAGAATAGTGTCTGTATTTTCCGTATGCTCTAAAAGAAGTTGAACCTGGTCACGAACCTGTTGTAATTGTTTGTGAATCGCCTGACAACTTTCTTCCAGTAAATCCAGCTCCTGAATTACTTGATGTTCCGAATCTGACAGCATTGTACTGCTCCTGTTAAATACTCAAACTGTAAACAATATATTTATAGCAATATATTTATAACAATACATTTGTAATAATATGTTTATAGTAATATGTTTATATAACTATAGGTCGTTATGAAATCGACATTTTCCGGGAACATGGACATCTCGTCCACCTCTCCCACTTCTCCACAAAACAGGCGTCTCGCCTGTTTTAAAAAAAGAGATTTATAACGGTCTTGAGTATATCACAACATTATAACCATTTACGATTGTAACCATTCACGAACGATTTTTGAACCACAGATATCACGGATAAACACAGAGAGTCTGTCGCAAAATACAATATTTTACAATAACAAACTAATTTTTATCTATGATAATAAATAAAATTATCATAAAAAAGTTTGTTTCCCAAAAAACTATCCGTGAAAATCAGTGTTATCCATGGTTTCACTTTAAATCCGTGAACGGTTACTCCAATGTATCTTGTTTACAGTTTTGAGTTATGGAAAAGCGATTTTTACTTCTGTTCCATTAATTCAATACCAATACCATCATGTTCAATAAAGGCACAGGAGAGTGAATCATTAACCTTAAAGGGCTCGACGATAACTTTTTCTCCCTGAATGGCCTTCTGAAGATCTTCAACAATATAGGCGATGTGCGGTTTTGTTTTCAGAACTTCGGGCATGGGACTCCCTTCTTCAAAATAAAGCCATTCAATGGCATAGGGCTCGGCGTCTGTATCATTGAACCAAACCTTGCCCCCTTCCAGATAATTGGCAGGCTTGTTGGTTGTCGTGGGAATACCGATATGGGCAAATTTCAATCCCTCTTTCATAACAGATTCCTTTATAAATTAGCCTTTCGCTTTTTTATTGGTGAAGTTGAGTCCCTTTCCGCTGTGATAATTGGCATATTCACTAACAATGGCTCCTTCCGGTCCACCCATCATGAAGTGACGGTCGCCAATTCCAGACAGACGAGCGAAGGCCCCAGTCTTGAGTTCCTTGCAGTTGAACGCGGTAATGGAATCGGTTTCAAGCTGACTCTTGGGGAGAATGGCCTTCAGTTCATCGGTTAAATGTCCACCTTTTCCGAAATTATAGATACTTCCGTTTCGAACGTGCCAGCTTTCATGCTTGGCAGGAAGTCCTTCCGCAGCCAGATGATAATGTTCCGCAATCATCTGCATGGGAAGCAAATAGATTTCATGGGCGAAATAACGCATATCTTTATCGTTGACCCAGAAGATACCCCCCATACCAACGTTGGCGAAATCGCCGAGACCGAAGTCGGTAACCCAAAAATCTGGATTATCAATTAAAGAATCGGTCAATGAATAATGGAATGCCTTGAACATTTCAAAATAGGCTTCCTTGGCAACGTCTTGCTGAAATACACCGTCTTTATAGAAATGGGAATTTGGATACTTTTTCACTTTTGCTCCTTCTGTACTAGTTTTACATGTTTCCGCCGCGTTTGTATGATTTTCCATACCAATGTCAACCATACCAGTCGCCAACACACCGGCCGTTCCGCCAGCGAATAATTTTAAAAGATCCCGTCGTTCCATTAGTTCTCCTTCTTGAAATCTTGGGGTTCTATACAACACAACATTATTATCATTTTACAAAATAACCATAATCAATGCTATGACGTATTTTTATAAAGTATTTTATAAAGGCGTAACAAAAACGCCTCTCAAATTTTCTTTATTATCACACTTTTTCGAAGACATTTCAATCATCTCCCATATTTTTTTTCAAAAATAATAGAAAAAGTTTTAAAGACGAGTGGCAGACAACACTTTAATTTAGGAGTTCATTCAGGGGAATAAAACAGGCGAGACGCCTGTTTTCCCGGCTGTGCGGACGAGACGTCCG
>CAYUAP010000065.1:0-28496 GCA_964442735.1 uncultured Planctomycetaceae bacterium
ATTCGCTTAACTGCCATACTTGCGTAATTTAACGTAGAATTGAGGCTACACCCAAAATTATTCCGCTGCCATGTTGGCTCGATCGGCTCTTCTTTATCATTCCATACCGGAAATCGAAAAATACTTCTGGTATGATTTGGAAAATGATGGTATCGATCCACATTATAACGAACATAATTTCGGACTTCTTCACAATCGCAGTTATGGTGCCCAACCAAAAGCGTCCTATTCGGTAATGGCGTTTTTGTCGCAATTACTCAATAACGCTAATGTAACAGAAGACAAAACGTTATCCACCCCAAATAGAATGGCCATTCGTATCGAAAAAATGGATGGGTCGATCTATCTCGCAGTATGGTCTTTAAAGGGAAAAATAACCATTGAGTTACCAACGGTTATTAACGTATTCGGTATGTATGGAAATGTCATGGAAACAAAATGTCGTGAAATCGGCGAAACTCCTGTCTTCTTTCAATTGAAGTAATATCAAAATAATGCTAAAGGACATTTCTAAAAACCTCCAGGGGGATACCAGCGTCTCGCCTATCCCCTCCTCGTTTTACAGGACTTGGTAAAACAAAAAAATGATGGGAAAACCAGATTTTAAGAACCATCCTGATGTCATTCCAACCATTTGGAGAAATTTCTATTATGAATGAAAAGACAAATAATGAAATTTTAAAAAACACACAAGTCAAATATAGACATCTCAATATTGACGATATATTTGACAAACGCTTTTTACTTGTTAATCTGTTGGAAAGTGACTTTTCTGGTGAATTATGGAAGGTCCGCGAACAAAATATATCCAACTTCTTTTATTTGAAGTTATTATCCAAAATTATCAGTAACGATCCAAAATTCATTCAAGAATTAAGAGAAATTATTTCCAATGTATCCATACTAAACCATGACAGTCTGCTCAAAATATATTCATTGGAAGGCAATTGTGATATTGGTCATTATATAGTCATGGAAAATCCCGATGGTTGTACGTTAAAGACATTTCATAAAAAATTTGTAATGCAGCGAATCGAATTGTACCGTCATTCATTCCACGAATTCTTGTACCGGTTGCACAGGCGTTTGACTATTTACATAAAAAAGGTTTTGTCCATGGCAGTGTTCGTCTGGAAACGATTTATCTCTCGCTTGCACAGAATAAAATCAATCGAATTACGCTGGAAATGCCGGAAATAGTATACGCTGTTCAGCAGAAACTGTATACATTTTCGGATAAAAGCAGTAATAGTGGTTTTTTATCGGTGTGGTGTGCCCCGGAATTATGGAAGAAGCAGGAACCAGGATCTTTTTCCGATCAGTATTCATTGGCCGTTATGGCTTGGTATCTCTATTCTGGAACATTTCCTTTTGAAGAAAAAGGAGTTCAATTACTAAACGCTGTCATGAAAAAGTATCCCGTTCCACTCGATTTTCTCCCTGATTATGTCAATTGTGCGTTACTTCGTGCCCTTGATAAAGATCCTTTACGTCGATTTCCTTCCTGTAGTGACTTTATGAAGGCGATCAGTGACAATGCCGCATCGGAAAATATCCCTAAAAAGAGAAAACCGTGCAATCTTCCAATAAATACCATAAAAATGAAGATCTGGAAATATCGGTTCCACAACGTCTTTTTAAATGGTATATTATAGGGGGATTTCTCCTCCTGACCGTTATTGGAGGTATCTTCTATTCCACCTCGTTGATTTTTAATTCGAAGTCAATGAACTCCTCTATTACAACGAAAATAAATAATAACCAAAATGAAAACACGAAATTATTAAAACCTGTGGACCTCTCTTCTCCTGCGTCAACAGGAATATCGGACACCGTAGAAATATCCGAATCATCCGGGCCAATAACGACATCGGATGTATCATATATGCTTCCCGAAGGTCCTTTCAATGTAATCATTGAATTTGAGTACAATACCGTTAATTCACTAAAAGGAAAAAAAATAGAATTGAAACATTGGTATTCTGACAAAGGCTTTAACTTTTCTTCCGGGTCGAATTCCAATGAAGAATTTGATCTTGAGTTATATGATGATGGAGAAAAGGTCTACTTTAAGGATCCCAATATTAATGGTTCATCAGGTATTTATGATGCGGAAGAGACAACGTTGGAATCAATTGTAAAATTTGATGAAAAGATTATTCCGAAGGTTCTACTTCCCTGCCTGAAGAATCATGTCTATTGTCTGAAAACTTTTGACGGTGGTTTCGTTAAATTCATTGTTCATAAAGTGGAGCCGATAAAAAATAATAAATCCAGGCCATAAAAGAGGATTAAAGCTATAAAATCAACAATAAACAAATTTCACATAATGTTTTATAAATCAAAACATTCCCCGGGATAGAATATATAGTTATTTGACGATTATCATATACCGGTATTACCTGTCCACAGACAAAAGAAATACAGTAATTGATAAAGAACCATTACGGCAGATCTATATTTTCATTTAACCATTGTCGATAGGGTTCGTTCATTATCTCTATCGGCAATGCCACAATTTGTGGACATTGATAGGAATGCAACAGAGTTACAAACTCCATGATTTTATCAAAACAGATTCGCCGAGTCTTGGCCAGTAACAGCCATTCGTTATTATGGCATAATTCATTATTCCAATGATAAAAACTATAAATCGGACCAATAACCTGTCCACAGGCCGCTAGACGTTTTACTACTAAATCGTTCGCCAAACGTTCGGCCTCGTCTCGTGTGGAAAATGTAATTTGTAATTGAATATATTCACCTTTACCATCAATTGACATTAGAGATCCTCCAGATATCGACTCAATTATAATAATTTTTGAATGTAAATCTTCAATTTATCGTTTCGACGACGGGAACAAAACAGGCAGGAGCCTGTTTTGAGGAAATGTGCACAAGGCGTCCGTATTCCCTACATGTCAACAGAATTAATCACATCCTCCAGTAAACAGAAGGCAAATATGCAGGGAGCGGACAGGACATTCGCGTTTGGCCTTTCATTATTATTTTTCACGGGAACTAATGGGAAAACAGGTCAGGCGCAGGTTGGTACAGCCATAGGGAACGAGAATGATATTTTCTATGGCAGCACCTTCGTCAGGAGTTACCGGATTACAGTAGGGCATAGAGTTATGATGTTGATCGTAAAAGCGGGCGGGCCAGGCATGTTTCTGGGCTCTCAACATCGGGACAGACAATTTAATCGGACTGTCGATCCAAGGGTAGTTGGATTCACATTTAATTTTTTTAATATTTTTTCCATCCGCAATCGCGTCAAGTGGAAGAGCAAAAAAACCGGGCATTCCATTACAGGTAACGTCAAACCAGGACCAATCTTTAGGTAGAGGTGTTTTGGGATTTCCAGGTATCGGTGTCCATATTTCTTTATAGGGAAGTGAAAAAAGAAGGGGGCCACATTCGATCGTCCGTAAAGGTTCCGTCGAAAAATAGGCGTCCTTAATGGCCACAACGCGCGGTTCCATGACAAATGTAATTTCAACAAGATCATTTTTCCAATTATTATCAAGAGAAATCCATTCGTTTTTGACATTAGATACGGTCGTTATGTCTTTTCCGTTGAGTATAATTTTATATGATTTACACCAGTCGGGGCGACGTAAATAAATCGTTTTTTTCCAAGATCGTTCCGATTGAATTTTCAATCGAATTGTTTCATCGAAGGGATACAGAGTTTCTTCATCGATGGTTATCGCCCCTCCTTCATCCGTTTTCAATTGGGCTTTACAGGGACCATAAACAGGTAAATACAGATTATTGGTTTTATCTTTTAGAAACATGGTACGAATATATTCCGGATAAATACGGATAGATTGTGCCGGGCAACAGGCGACATTGAAGTTTGGCGCATAGACGGCGAAGGATTCGTGATGAAAAAGACTTGATTTGATCGTTGCAAAAAACTGATTGGGGGCCGAATTGTATTCAATGGCTCGTTCGTCTTTTTTACGCGCTCCCTGTGCGCCATTAAAGAGAATACGTTCCATATAATGACCGTAACGCGCTTCGGTCGTAATACGCATCATCCAGGAAAAGGTATTTAGATAGGTCGGGAAGTTACAATATTCCGTTTCATGAATGGAAGCGGGGGGCGATTGCATTTCATAATTGGAAGCGGGGGCTCCTGTACACTGCCAGCATTTATTCATAACCTGTCGTATACCATTTTCCGTTGCCTTCAAATAGGCTGGATCGTTATTTGCAAGAAAGACCAAAGCCGGATGTTTAATGTTTTCTCCGAACGCAACAACGTGATCTTCATTGAACTGTAATTCATTACGTTCCAGGGAGGCCTTACCATGATGATGAATATCATTTTTATCAAGCCAGGTTAAATAATCGACGCACCAGTCAGCCAAACGTTTATCGCCCGTTTTAAGATAGACGTCAATCATCGATTCAATTAAAGTCGGACCTGCATAATTTGTTTTTTGATCACCCTTCCAATTGACCGTAAACCAAATCAGTCCGCGATGAACGGCATCAAGAACCTCTTTTTCACCTGTCGCTTCGTACCAGGAGAGTAAAACACGATAACACCAATTGGCCGACCAGGAGCTATAATCTTCCAGACGGTTTTCCGTCGGACGATAACTGCCGAGATATCCGTCCGCCTCCTGAAGTGCAATTGTTGCGTGAACCCAGGAATTCGCCTTCGCTATCAATTCCGGATCATTTAAGGTAAAGGCCAATTGAATCAGTCCCGTCCAATAGGTGGCGGAGATTTCACCACTCCAGCCCGGACTGACGGGTGAATGATGATTACGGTCCACATAGGGTTTACCTATCATTTCCGGTTCCAGTTCGTCCAAATGACCACCCATTCCCGCTTTACTGCGCTGTAATTGCTCCTTAAGCCAACCTTGTGCCGTTATCTTGCCAAGTGGAAGACGCTCCAGTGTCTGTGCCTGAACATTCCCACAAAAGCTTGACATGATCAAAATAAACAGACTTGAAATAAACAGACTTGAAATAAACAATAGTTTTTTTGTAAACATACAATACATTCCCTACATTCCCTTTAAAATAATTCATGGTTATAAAATTTTATATTTTACAGATGTAACTTTTATTCCTGATTTCTTTATCACAGTATTTATTCAGTGGAAGACCGGAGAAATTAAGGAAGTGTCACGCGCTATTGTCTATCACCAAGAACATATTTTGTAACACCTTTTACAGTTTCCTGTACCTCGAACTCCTCCATAACATAACTCAAATTGTACTCTATTGGTTATGTTTTTTTATTTAGCCATTGAGGAAACTTGAGGTACTGTTTAAATTTAAGATACATTATTCATAAAATATAAAATCGATTCTTTTTTCGTTTTTATCTTGTAATATCTCCCTGCACGTTCAGTAGCCCTGCCTGAAAATTATTATCGCAATTTTTAAATATCAGTCCCGGGGACCCGTAAAGTCGCAAAATATAAATGCAAGGTTCAGGAAGCTCCCTTAAATCAATTAGAATACAATGACCCCCCATTTACCGAGTTTGATTTTTTCGCCTGTTTTGAGTTTTTTCTGATACAGAGTAACAACATTGCCAGGAATATTTCCAAAGAGAAGTACTTCCGGCAGTGCGACTTTTTCGAATCCGGCGGCTTCCAGATCCTTGACAATACTGTCTTTATTCCGATTGAGTTGTGGTGTAAAGACATAAACGATTCCTTCTTTAGTACAAACACCTTGACTTCCCATGATGGAACCGCGAACAAAACGTTTGCCGGCAAGTTCTTTAGGGAAATCATGGAAGGTATATTCGCGATCTGTAAAGATTTTTATGTCCTTGACTATTTTGTCAACCTTGAGTTTTCCGAAGTCAAGTTCGGCCAAACTTCCGGACATTAACGGTTTCCCATCTTTATTGGCATTATAATCGACTTTAATTTCGACAAATGGTTTTGTACCGGTTGCTTTACTAACGAGTAGCCGTAAACGACTTTTTTCCGACACGATTTTACCGGCCAAAATATCCTCTTCGGTAAATCGGGCTGCATATATTTCCTTGGCGCCGTAACGATCATAGTCGTATGTAACAAAAATTGTTCCATCGGGAGTTTGATTTCCATCGGGATACGAGACGTTATTGCGTTCATCGAGCATGAGCCCGCCTTTAAAGGTTTTTCCATCGTCTTTTGAGATAAAAGCCATCATTTTTTTACGGCCAATATTTTCATCGGGTTTTCCATTTTTAACGAGCAAGATATTTCCGGACGCAAGACGTCGAACGAAGAAACGACTGCATGTATGTTTGAGAGTCTTCGAGGGAGCCATTTCGGTCCATGTTTTTCCGTTGTCGGTCGAAAAAGATTCGCCGATCCCGTATAATGTACGGGCCAGGATCCAGAGGGAACCGTCTTTCTTTTCAAGCAAACAATGTTCGTCGAAAATAGAATCTTTTAACGGTACTTTTGAACCACCGAGATAGGAGAATGTTTTTCCCTGATCAGTCGAGACGTAGACGTTGGCGCCCCGTCGTTCCATGGGAATATTATATTTGGAGTTGTATCGCCAGATCGAGACAGGAAAAAGATAACGTCCCTTCGAATCGACAATCGGTTTACCCATCATAATACCGTCACAAAGGCGGCGTGGCTGACTCCAGACGGCCTTGCTCCCGTCTTCCGGGTTTTCGGTTGTTATTGTCCAAACGCCGACACGCCCATCCCAAATCGAGGGATTAAACTTCGATTCTTCTCCTTGTGACCAGAAAAACCATAGTTTTCCTGTGGGATCCATCCAGATTGCCGGGTCGAAGGCGCGAACTATTCCCGGTGGGTCTATAGCTAGAATCGGTTTGCTCCAGGTATTTCCCCGATCGCCACTCGTTGCCAGAAGAACGTAATTCTCCGCGTTTTCCGTCTCGCCCCCTGCATACCAAGTGACCCAAATTTGATTGTTTGAGGTAATTTCCAAACTGGAAATACCTTGAAAAATACGGGCATCTTCCAAATATTCCTTCGGTAGTGTCTTCCATATTTTCGGTGGATTCAAGGGATTCGTTGGAGCCTTGGGATCCATTCCATTCGGGTCAAGTGCCATCACTGACAGCGATAAATTCAATATTATCATTAATATCGCTACAGTAAAAGTGAAATTACGATAATTTTTCACTGATTCATTCTCCTTTTTACGTTAGGTCACTAAAATATACACAGATCCTGATTTTACATGGTGAAAAACCACGTGTCAAGAGTAGCAAACAGATTAAGAAATTTTGAAAATTACCCCCATATTTGACATATTGTAATAAAGATGATAGAATAATAGAAAAGGAGAAACACTTTAGAGACTTTTTATCAAATTACGCCAATAGGAGACCATTTTAAATAATTTATCGGGAAGGTCAGAATGCCGTCCGGAAACTATATGATGGCGTGTAACGTATTACTTAAAACAGGGAAGGAATCATCAAATGACAGGCGATAACGACAGCGATTACAACGATAGTAATTACGACGACAACAATTACGATGACAGTAATTACGACGACGATGATTACGACGACGATGATTACGACGACAATAATTACGACGACAGTAATTACGACAATAGTAATTACGACAACAACGATTATAATGAAGATTACGACGATAATGGTTGCAGTAATAGTGATTACAACGATGGTGATAATGGCAATAATAACCATGGCAATAGTAACCATGGCAATAGTAACCATGATGGAAACAATAACAACGACGATTATTTTTTTGACGAAGAAAATACAAAAGAACAATCCGTCTACAAGTCGCTTGAGATATTATTTGAACTTCTGGACAAGCAAAGAGAAAAGGAACTGGAATCGGGAGCGGACAAGTCTGAAACACCGTTGTCCGAAATCGATGGACAGGATATTTTTGATGCGTTGAATACAGAAGATTCGGATGAATTCGATTCCGATCTTGATCCTGATTTATATCCAGAATCCTATGATGATTCCGAGTTGGATTCGGAGAAGGACGAATTTATGTCGTCGGCAATGGATGAAAACGATTGGCGATTTTCCGAATATTCGTCGGAAGAGGAAAAAGACGAATTTCCGGAATGGGAAGAGTCAAAAAATGACCGTATATTTGAAGACTCGGATTCTGTAACACTGGATAACATCAGGGAATTGAGGGGAAAAGTCGCCGGTGGAGATTTTCATTTAAGAAGTGAACTAGCCTATGCCCTGATCTTTTATGCCTCCAATTTGAAGAATAAATTGACCAAGGAAGAGGCATTTGCCTATTATGACGAGGCAAGATCGATTTTTATGGATCTGGTCGAAAATAATGAGCCGGAATATCGAACTGATTGCGGCAAGGTTATGTTACAGAAAGTGGTCTATCAATTAGCACATCAGGAGAAGGATCCCCCCTCCATGACCACGGCCAACGAGGCCGTTAACTGGATCCGTGGAATCCAGGACGAAATTGAAGGTGAAATCGAAGACGAAATAGAAGTGAAATGGCTACTAGCCGAAGCATATCGTCTTCAGGCACATTGTTTTCAACGAAATGATCTGAAGAATGCCGCCATTTCCGCATTTCATCAATCGCAAAACATATGGAACGAAATTCTTAACGCCGATGAAATGAAAATTGATTTACATCGGTATCGCAATAACCTTGCCGATACTCTTTACGAAATGGGGGGAGCCCTCATAAACGTTGGTGATTTGGATCAGGCATTGATGGTCTATCAGGAGGCAAAAGATATTCTGGTCTCTCTTGTCAACGAGGAACATTCCAGTCCGTTTCAGCTTTTTATTGTTCAGAACAGTATGGCTTTTCTGGAACGTCAACGTGGTAATATAACGTTGGCTCTGGCCTATATTGACAGTGCGCTTTCCATGGTTAAAAATGAACCTGAATTTCATTCCAACGAATATTTGGCGGAAGTGATAGATGCCCATTCTCTAAAATGTGATATATTGGAAGAATATAATAATTACGAGGAAGTTTTAAAGACCCAGAAGGAAATGCTCCGGTTTTATCGTAATATCGAACAGAAGAACGCCCATAAAGCTCTGGAAGAAATAAATTCGAACGAAGAAGTTGAAAAACCGGAAGAGAAGGAGAAAAAGAGATTATTCTTTTACGGTTGGTATTATCGTCGAACAGGAATGACGTTAACCTTGATGCACCGATCTGATGAAGCGCTCGACGCTTTTCACCGGGCTATTGATGCCTATCGTCAGCTCTTCCAAAAGGTGAAATTGGATATACGAGATCTGATAACGCACATAACGGTCAATGTCAGTAGTCTAATGTTAATTGACGGTCGATATGAAGAAGCGGCCCAGGTCATGCTCCTTTTGATTAACTATATGGAACGAGAACTAGATGCCGGTCGAACAGAAGTTGAGTCTCCCTATCCCATGATCCTAACCCATTATGCGCGCATTCTTTATAACGCTAATCTCTATCGAAACGCACTGGAAGCCATGAATAAAGCGATTGCGTTTTTGGAAAAACAAATGGAGAATGGTAAAATTGAATGTCAGGAATTATATGCCAATACGCTGGGGGATCGTGCTCTGCTCTATTCACATCATGGACTGGATCCGGAACAGGTAATAAAAGATTTGACCAAGTCACGATCTCTTCTGGAATACGATATACTCGAAGGTGAAAATTATGAATTTCTTGAACTTTATCTGAAAGTAGTTCGGGGCGAAGCCGAATTCTATCAGGATAAAGAGCAATTCAACGAGGCGTTTCAGACAATTCAATCGCTTCGTCCACTATTGTTATCTGTTCTTCGAAACGGTCATCACGAGTATTTGAACGATGTACACGATGTCTTTTCCGATCTGATTCGTTTTTCTGATAATAATGATGATAATGAATCGGAAGAAAACTGTGCTAAACAATGTAATGATATTATTCTGGATCTGAAGAAGATACAAACGATATACGCCCCGGAAACTTCTTTTGTTGATCAATTGAGTAACAAGAATTTTATTCCAAGTTTGAATCGGGTTCTCCCCAACGATTTGGAAGATTGTCCGGAATTGGACGATGAATTGAGTGAAGAGGAGGTGGAGAAAATAAAAACAATGGTTCCGTGTGATTCGGAAGAAGTTCAACGGCTCCTTAAAGCAAAAACAG
The DNA here is from genome assembly GCA_964442735.1 of uncultured Planctomycetaceae bacterium. Taxonomy (GTDB): domain Bacteria; phylum Planctomycetota; class Planctomycetia; order Pirellulales; family Thermoguttaceae; genus JAUNBG01. Next base: position 10,119 of record CAYUAP010000065.1, read on the forward strand.
TGGTCTTTAATCATTTTGAGGAGATCGTTATGAGCTTCGAGATTCTCTATTTTCGTTTTAATCCGGACGCAAAACGCCGTGATAACGTTATTGCCTGGATGGAAAAGATGATTCCTCCCATAATCGACCGTTTGGCCTGTGGACGATTGAACATTATGGGGATCCTGACACTCTTTTTAAATAATTATTCGTCCATGAAACAGGTTCAATCGAACGATAAAGAGATAAAAAATTCCTATATGAAGTGGTTTCAACAAGGGGCATCCTATGTGACGGGAGACGATCCCATCGATTTTTGTATGGAAATGGTACTCTTCTTTAGAACCTGTCTGGAGCAATATCGTGAATATGTACATGGTTCGGATCCTTTAATCGAAGATTTTTATAATGTCATTATGGCCTATTGTCTTGCCGGACTTCGTGCCGATAATATGCAGGCCGGATATGAATTCGCCAATATGGCCTGTGATAAATCTGTCTGGCTGGAATTTATTGACCGTTCTCAAGATTCGATTAAAACGTTGGAATCGACACGAAGTATTTTGGATATGATATCCAATAATGGTTATTTCGAAGCAAAACCACTTCAAGCTCGAATTTATTTTCAGTTGGGTCGTTTATATTCCAATAGCGATAGAGAAAATAATAGCAGTAGAGAAAATAATAGCGATAAAGAAAATAATAGCGATAAAGAAAATAATAGCGATAAAGAAAATAATAGCGATAAAGAAAATAATAGCAGTAGAGAGAAGTCGTCTTCTAATTATGAAATGGCTATTCAAATCTATGACGAAATTGATAAAAATGAACAGATTCCAGAATATTTGTGGTATCATGGAGGGGCGTTGCGCGGTCTCGCTCTTAATTATTTGGAGCAACAAAACGATGAAAAGGCCTTTGAAATTTTCAATAAAGCGATTCCTTTTTTTGAACAATTGATTCAGATCATTGATAATAACGACTTTAAAGTTTGCTTAATTGAGATATATTATCGAATCGCCCTATTACACTACGGTAAACAAAAAATTATCAATTATACACAGGCTCTGGAGTATTTTCAGAAGGCCGATACGATTTTTACCAGTTTTACGAAAAAGCAAAAGCTGGAAAACGCCGCATTTATTCTGCTCGTATGGAGTGCTTGGTTATCTCTTCTAAATAATAATTATATCTTGAATAAAGCAAGATCTGTTGTTAAAAAAGCGAATAATCTTTTACGAAACATCAGTTTTACCCAGGAGCTTTGTCTGAATTATATCGATTACAAGTTTGATGAATGTTATTATTACATTTTAATGAATGATTTGGAGGAAGCACAAAATTCACTTAACGAGAGCTATCATTTTCTGTTGAAATTAAAAGAAGAGTCTGAAGAAAAACAGACAAAATCTTGGTTTATCTATTATTCAATACAGGTCTATATTAATAATGAAAAACATGAAGATAAAGAAGGCTATATGCTGGTCGAGAAACATTTAGAGGAAGCCAAGGCCTGGTTAGCCGAAAATGAAGTGAAAAGGGACGAAAATATCATTTCTTGGGAGACGATATTGTCCACCTATCAGGACTATCGTATGAACGGTATCGTTTGTCTATGTTGTGATAACCAACCTGAAAAAGCGGAAAAAGCGTTTCAGGAGATTGACCCCTATGCCAGGGAACTTCAAATTTATAACATTTTTACTCCTTTGCGTTACGCTCTCTATTTGGGAAATCGGGCACATGCTGCCTATTTAATGAAAGATTACGATAAAGTCCTTGAATATACCAATCTTGCTATTGAGTATTACAATAAAAAAGAAGATGTGTCGGAGTTGGCACAAGAAATGCCTTTTTACGAGATTATTCAATGGCACGCCTTGGGTAACTGGAAGCTTGGTAATAGGGACAAGGCATTACAGGCCTGTGATTCCGTTCTCCAAAACATGGAAAATCATAAAGATCTCCATTATGATATTATTACATTAAACTACGTGGAATTACTAAAAGTCAAGGGGGAAATATTATCGGATTCCGATAAACGTCTTGCCCGTGAAACCTTGGAACTGGCTAAAAATATGCTGCAAACACTATTGGACAAAGGACAGGAACAACATAGAATTTTAATGGATCAAATTGATAAAATGCTTGAAATACTCCCGGATGCTTCCAAATAAAAACGACAATCCAAAATACTAAAAACATAAAAAGATAGTAACCATTCACGATTGATTTTGGAAACACGGATATCACGGATAAACACAGATAGTCTGTCATAAAATACAATATTTACAATAGCAAACCAAACATTGACATCTATTATAATAAATAATTTATCATAAAATAGTCTGTTTGTCAAAAAACTATCCGTGTAAATCTGTGTTATCCGTGATTTCACTTTATATCCGTGAACGATTACAAAAGATATAATCAAAATTAATTACAGTTTGAATAACAGATTTGAGAAAAGGTGGAATTAAGTATGAAAAACGATCGAACATCATTCGGTTAATATTATCTTCACAGGACAAACGGCCTACAGTGTTTCAGGAATCATTTCTGTTTTAATTTTGTTTATACGATATCCGTGTTCTCCCTTGATATCCTTGATATCCTTGACTCCATAAATATATCTTGTTGACATCCGTATTGAATAATACTTTAAAGTGGATTGACCAGAGTATTTGACAGAGGCCGGACTGGAATGGGAACGTCTTGTTCCCCCCTTCCGTAAAACAGGCGTCCTCGCCTGTTTTATTCCCATAAACGAATAGATAAATTTAAGAGTTACAAATTACACCAGATGATAATTACTTCTCTTTATAAAGGCTATTTTACCTCAAAACCTTCCCGATATTCTCTTGTCTCCATTTTTTGAGCCTGCTGATTATCGATAAAGGTTTCTTTTTTCGGATCGAAGGCAAGCATGGTACCAAATGAAATTGGTGTTTTCCTTAAATCGACTTTATTTTTGTTTAAATGGACAAATGTTCTTTCGAACGTTTCCAGATTATTGTCGTGACCAGGAATATCAATGACCAAACGTCGGGCCTCTTCCGGAGAAACGGTATTCTTCTCTCCGAGATACCAGGAGATATTTCCCAAATGACTAATTCCGGCGGAAAGTTGTCCGGTACGAAGTGGGGCGTTCAAATTCTTCGCCGTTCGATGAAGAACACAGGTTATAAAATTATCGAAATGGACATTATTATCAATACCGTTGAATTTTTTAATAATTTTACCTTTATTATCATACGCAATGGAAGATTGATATTGATAATGAACCCAATATCCTTCCGTACCGTATGCGATTACTCCGATATCTGCGCCATATATTTTTTCTGTCGGTAAACCACGTGTTTCAAAAACAAGAGTTTTACCATCGGCATAGTTGTAGATAGATACTTCCGTATTGGCTGTATCGCCTGCATCACGATAGGAGGGATCGTTTTTTTCTTCCGGATAACCCAGGCGTCCTCCATAGGAGATAACGTTAATCGGAAATTCTTCTTCGCCGAGTACACATCGTGAAATATCCGTCTGATGCGGACCCTGATTTCCCAAATCGCCATTACCGTAAAGCCGTTGCCAATGCCAGTCGTAATGTAACTTCGGTCGAGTCATGGGGTCGATTAACGGAGCGGGTCCGGACCATAAATTGTAATCGATCCCTTCCGGTACCGAATAGGCGCCTAATGCGCCAATAGCAGGACGACGTTTATAACATAAACCACGTGCCAGTTTAACTTCACCGATTCCTCCTTCTTTAACGAATTTAATTCCGTCTTGTACGGAAGGAAAAGAACGAAATTGTGTTCCGACCTGACAGATACGATCATTTTCCAGGGCGGCAGCCAACAGGGCTCTTCCTTCATGAAGATTATGGCAAATAGGTTTTTCCAGATAGAGATCTTTTTTCGCCTGCATGGCCCAAACACCACACAACGCGTGCCAATGATTCGGTGTCGCACAAGTAACAATATCCAAACCGGGAAGTACCAGACCATCGCGCATATCCGCAACGATTGTCGGTCGTTTGCCTTGGTCTTTTTCAACGATGGAAGCCATTTTTTCCGCATGACTGCGATCCGGATCGCACAGACATATTATTTGTGTATTCGGATTCCTGATATACTGGTGCAGATGGGCCATACCACGACCTCCACAACCAACAAGCATAACGCCTAACAGATCGTTTTTACCAGGAACTTTAGTGGTCTCTGTCCCATAAATATGATAAAAACCGGAGACTCCGGACAGGGAACCCAATAATGTCCCCTGTAAAAATTTACGTCGCGTAAATAATGTCATAATTATTCCTTAATCAAAAAACAACTCAAATTATATCCAGTCTACTGTTTGGAAGCATTTACAATTTGAATGGCAGTACGATCTATAAAATCGATACATTTAAAGAGATCGTCCGATGGTTCTTCGGGATTGGATGTATATTCAATACTAATCAAGACCTGACCTTGTTGATATTTTTTAATATTTTCCAGATATTTGACCATATTACCTGTCCCGGTTCCCAAGGGAACGTCATATGCGGTTTTATTAAAGGGAGTACAGTCATGAATTTCCGTACCAAGCAATCGGTTTTTCAGAATCTTGATTCCTTCTTCCGGATGAAGTTCGGAACGAATCCAATGGCCGGTATCACTGAAGGCACCGATCATGGGCGATAAATTTTCGCACTGATTAAGAACGAGTTTCGGATGCCAGGTATTTGGGGATGCTTCTTTTGTATGACCGTGCATACCAATGGCGATTTTGTATTCGTTCGCAATTTTATCAAGCATGGGCAGGAGTTTTGGATCAGGTTCACTAACGAAATACTCAATACCGAGTTTTTTACTCTGTTCAAAAATTTTTCGACAGGCCTTTTCATCGGCGGGAAAATTTCCGTAATAGAGGGCGATCATTTTTACATTAACACTTTTGAGTTTTGCATTAACCGCGTCAATTTCGGCATCGGTCAAGATGGCCGGGTCGAGTACTTTTGATATGTCGGAAGAAATCTTCTGGAAATTATAGCCTTCAATCAGATTTACATCCAGTGCGGCAACTTTATCCACCGATTCGAAGAAGTTGAAATTACGATAGGAATAGGCGGCAATTGCGAGTTTCCAATTAAGTTTTTCCAGCGCTTTACGACCTTCCGACCGATTACCATAGGATCGATTGATCATTCCCAATGTCTTGGAAACAAGGATCTGCCCCCCTTGTGGTCCAACAACGTTGCTCTGGATAACGGCACCATAACCACCGTTTTTCACAGCTCGTTCGGAGGGAAGGTAGGTTCCGGAAGACGCATATCCCCAATCACGTGCACGTGGATCGGTTACACCTTCCTTTATATACTGTCCGGACCCATTGCATAGTTGAACGATGAATGTTTGCGTTGCTCTTGATCGAGCCTTAATCTGAATTCCGAAATCTGAATAGAGTTCAAATTGATTGGTACAGATAACGGCATCACCGATACGAAGAACATTGACCGTAGTCCACATCGTCGGTTTGGGATTCTTCGTTAGATCTTCATAACGTTTAATAATACGTTGATTCCAACCGAGTTGACCATCGCCGGGATTGTTCTTGCGTTTTTCGACTTCGGCTTTACTGTCTTCGTATTCCACTTTTGTGGGGATACGCTGGGGAAGTTCAATGACTTCAAACAGATTGCGAACAACCGGATTGTTCTGCTTGTCATTGACAACAACTTCATATGTTTCGTCAACGGCCCTGCTAATACGTCGGGCAATTTCGTTAATACGATCAGAGTTCCGCAAACGATCCATACGAAGAGTGGCGTTGGACATATATCGAAGATGCGGTGAAAGATCACCGGCAGCACCACATAATGGAACTATTGTTATATCTTTTCCGTATTTATTTTTGATTTTATCACGAGTTGGCCCCCAAAAATCACTGGAAATTTCACTTAACCCCTCTGTCTCCTGGGAAGGACAGGAAACATTAACGAGCATTCCGATTAAATTATCCTTTTCATCCCAGAAGAACATGGAATTAACGTCATGATCTTCCATGCCTTCAATAGCACGGAAGTCGGCCCGATTAGTATTTCCATACATAATGGCGGTACCATCTGCATAACAGGCTCGTCGATTATATCCAACAACGGCATGTCCTAATCCATAGGAGTATTTCGCTTTTTTACGCGATTCCCAAGCTTCACGCGTTGCCTTTGCTATGATTTCTGTCGACCAGGAAACCCATTCTGAAGGCTTCATAACATCCTTGGGAACCTCCCATTGAGAATCGGAAACGACGGCACTGGTATGGGTATGGGTGACGCCAACAATTAATTTTTCCGGATTAAAGCCGGGAATTTCTTTTTGTATCGCGTTCCGAAGCGGTAAAAAAAAATCGGATCGCGCCGAGACGATATCGACACTGATTACAAGTGCACAGTCTTCCTGAACATTGCCACTTCTACTTTCAACGGCAAGAATACTGGCTTGAATCGGATATTTTCCAACCTTGCCTTGTCGGCGATGAAACTGACCTGACAGTAGAATTGGTTTATCCGGAGTTATACTACAAGTCTTCATACCAACATAAAAATCTGCCGCTGAAACCGTTAAACAACAGAGAAAAAATATTATAACCAAACTGATTAATCTTCGCATGTCCTCTCCTTTCGGTGAATGAAAACTGGAATAATATGGTTTTTATTCATATAAAAACATCAATTCCATTAAAAACCTCAATTCCATTTTAATTAGGAACTTTTATAGTGGGTGGTTCCGAATACATCTTGAGGGAATATGGACGTTTCCTTGTCCACTTCCCGTCAAAATAGGCATACCCCTGAATTGACTTGAAGAAACCAATAACAGGAATCTATCGTTTTGATTCTGCATCTTCAAATTTCGTACAAACGATGATTATAAAAAATTTTTTATCGGCCGGCAATAGTTTGTTAAAAAAAAATGGCGATTTCAAGAGATTTAAAGGGTGTAACTTTTGTTCCGTGTAGTTGAAAGATCAATAAATTGTAGAAGGAGAAAATTTTTCCAAAAAAGTTTCAGAAGAAAGTTTGAGGAACTTTTTTCAAAAATTCCTCGCAAGGTATGGATAATGGGAATAATTTCAAATATTTTGAATAGGACCTATACCTCGAAAACAAATGAATCCATTCGTTTTCTTCTTGTAATAGGTGGATACTTCACGGAAGGAAACAGAAAATACACCATTTTCAATACAGGTAACCATTCACGAACGATTTTGGAAACACAGATATCACGGATAAACACAGATAGTCTGCCGTAAAATACAATATATTACAATAACAAACTAAACATTTTTATCTGTGCTAATAAATAATTTTATCATAAAAAAGTTTGTTTGCCAAATAACTATCCGTGAAAATCAGTGTTATCCGTGGTTTCACTTTATATCCGTGGTTTCACTTTATATCCGTGAATGGTTACCAATGTAGTATCATTTCCTCTTCCCTTCCATTGTGTGAACAATACTTTTTAACAAAAATAATCAAGTTGGGTTCCCACTTCTCCAGAAATATCGATAGATCCGTTTTCTGAATCCATTTTATGGTTTTCCCTGGTAGAAACTGTACTTGAAAATAGATGTCCATCGCCATCACGTTCGGAAGATGTTTTTTGCGATTCATTTTCAACGGTACCCACACCCGCCGACTTTTCCGCTCGTGTACGACTCTCGTGAAGACGAGTTGCAGCATCTGTACTCCGAACCGTTTCTTCGGATATGTTTTTTCGTTCGACCTGATGCGAACCCTGTATTCCCGCCGCTAATACTGAAGAAAAATCATTCGACATTGTTGATAATCTTTATTAAATGGATTATTGATAATATAAACTATAAATATAACCTATTACGGAATGAAAGTACTCCGTCCCAATAATCAACTTCCGGTTATATATTCCTGTTTCCAATGTTATACCCGTTTATTATTATACCCATTTATTACAAAATTACACTATTATTTCCTGATTAATAAATAATTTTGCAGGAGATATAAAGGTTCATAGGAAAGTTTAGCACGACGAAGACCTGGATTTCCAAGATCTTGTTCTCGATTTAGTAATTTGCACTGGCCAACTAATAGTTTTGCCATTTCATTATTCACAAATTGAGTAGCCCCTTTGTATTCGTGCAGGGATTTTTCAAAATGTTCCGTGAACATATCCGTATTGATTCGACTGCACAATTCAAATGCGACCATGTTTTTATCAACGTAACCGGCCAGACCGACCAGATCCAAGGAGTCAAAATGATTCAGTAGATGGTGAAGAGCGTCCGCTTCCTGTGCCAGATAGGGAGAAGTTTGATCCGGATACTCTTCCCGCCAGCGAACCGCCAGTTTCAGACATTCGGGAATCAAGTCCGATGTTATCTGTTTTATATAACAATTGGGATTGTCCCGTTTGAATTGTGCGATTAAATTACGTTTTTTTGCCAATTTTCGACCGTGAAGTTCAGCCAGGGCTTGTACCTCGTAGATATATTCTACAAATTCCGTATCCATGGGACGGGCATCAAAACAGGTCAAGACATTCGGATGTCGTTTGAGATAAAGGGCCTGGACATGCTGGAACACACCACTGTTACCAACGGTAATAACCGCGTCGGAAACAGCGCGAAGTTCTTCGGGCTCCGGTTCGCCACACACGGGATCGGAAACGAACATTAGGATACGAATTGTTTCCGCCTCGTCCGCCATGGACAGATAAAGATGGTCGTTCCATATCGACCATTTGGAACCGTAAACTTTTCCCCACATAAAGAGATTTGCAAAATTGAATTCGCAACTCTGCTCCATGGAACGAATCAGGCGCGGTTCCAGTATCGAACGATCATTTAATTCCACTAATTTAAATGATGCCGGATCGAATTTACTGTTATCGTTCATAAATTCTCTCCCGATTCACTAACCAACGTTGAACAAACTTCTTTATTTGACTACCATAGGAAACGATTATGTTAAAGGTTTCCAATACTGATCGATCTTTCATATTATTCCTTAAATAGGGGTAATTTAAAACAGGCAAACAGACCTGATTATTTCAATGGGAACATTATATCAAAATGATACTGTTTTTCACAGTTACCCCGTGACTTCTTTTTTATAGTTTATGGAAAGGATTACCCTTTTTTTGATTGACAAAGATGTAGTTACATTATACAATAGATAAACATATCTGTGGGTTTCATTTTGCTGTTCATACAAAAATGATATGGCAAAACCTTAAATTTTGGTTGGAAACAAGGCAAAGTTATTATGACTCAAAATATAATCAGGACAAAATATACCTTTTTGATTGTTCTTGTATTTATAATGGCGGCAGGGACTGCTTTAGTTTTCGCGGATGGTGAAAATTCCCTAAAAGAGTTACAACAACGATTACAATCCGTTGATGTTTTTCTTGATGTTAATGTTTTTCTTGATAATGATGATATTGATAATAAAGAATTTGTTTTGAATTGGGGCGAAGAAGCCAAAATATTAATTCAACAATGGTATCCGAAACTCTGTTCCATGCTTAACTCGTCTGATTTTCAGCCGGTCAATAAAGTCGAACTTCATTTCCGAAAAATGGAAGGAGTTGCCTGGAGTCATGATAATAAAATCGTGGTTTCTATTAACTGGATAACTCAACATTCGGACGACAAAGGAATGATCGTTCATGAATTGGTTCATGTTGTTCAACAATACAAAAAACCGGTTCCAGGTTGGATTACCGAGGGAATTGCCGACTATATTCGATTTTTCAATTTCGAAAAACCAGCCATTCCCCCATTGAAACTCAATTCTAATTATACCGATTCCTATCGCGTCACCGCCGCTTTTTTCAATTGGATTGTCGTTACGTATGATAATAATTTCATTTACGAACTCAATCAAGTGTGTCGTTCCGGATCCTATTCGGATGACTTTTTCAAAAAAAGAACCAAACTGTCTTTAAAAGAACTCTGGCAGAAATATCATCAGTTTCATTATCGGGGTTCCATAAAGAAAACACAGGAGAAATAAAATGATTTTCGTTTATATTATCGTTATGTTGTTATTTGTGTTTTTGTGGAATTGCGCGGAAAATATCGAATCGTTACTCTATAGAATTCTGACTATTTTATTTTTGTCCTTATTTCTTGTTGCCATGTTGGTACTGTTTACTTTTCAAGGTCAAAAAATACTGACGACGGGTTGTAATATTATCACAACCAAGGCCACACAACCGGATGTTGTTATTCCAGAAATTTCCAATACGGAAAATACCAATTCTTCGAGTCCGTCATTGAGCTATCGTAAAATGATTCGTCTATCGCAACAACTCAATAATAAAGCGGATGATAATAAAGCGGATAATGAAACTTTTTCGGATATTTTAAATTCCGAGGAAATGTCCCAATCCATTCATCAGGCGGGACCTGTGGTTCTTGTTTTTCTGTTTATTTCTCTATTTTGTACTCTAATTAATATTAAGGGGGTGCGCGTTGCTATACATTTAATAATGTTCCTCTTAATGTTTTTACTGATCATTATTTGTATGAATAGTAATATAAAATATTTATCCCTCCTGGAGTCGGATATACAAATAGTCGAAAATGAAAAAAATAATACCGGCAAAATACAGCAGATTGTCCAGGAGTACGAAAATCGGATTAAAACGGAAAATTATATTGTCAAAACTGTGGATATTGTAAATAATATTAAAAATAATGGTCGTTTATTACCTGTTTTTAAAGATGAAACGATACATTAAAATCGGAGATAACACAGATATCAGGGGAAGGCGGTTTTTTATCTTGATAAAATAAACATTCCCCCTTGTAATTAAAACAAAGAGTGATACTATTAAAAGGAGTTCCAACTTCAAGAGTGTTTTTGCTCAAGAAGAAGGAGTTGAAAAATTTAACATGAATCTGACGCAAGGGTTCGGCCCGGACGAAAAGAGCACATGGCAAAAGACGATCTAAATCTTTCTTCGTCATCTACTTTATGTAATTTTCATCCTGCGGACCATTACGGTGTGACAGGATTTTTTTATGGAAACTAACGAACAAACTCGAATTGCCTTGATCGGGATTATAGTTGAAAAAAAAGATGCTATTGACGATCTCAATACAATTTTGCATGATTATTCCGAATATATTGTTGGACGTATGGGTGTTCCCTATTCCCCTAAAAAAATCAGTATTATTAGTGTAATTCTAGACACGACTGCGGATAAAATCAGTTCGCTCTCCGGTAAATTAGGTATGCTCGAAGGCATCAGTGTCAAAACAATCTATGCAAAAAAAGAGGTGTAATCATGTACGATCCGAAATCTCCCCATGCGGAAGACTTTATTAACGACGAAGAAATTCAGGCCACACTGGCCTATTCTGACCAAAACAAGAACAATCGTGAAATCGTCAATGCGATTTTGGATAAAGCGGCCCTGCATAAAGGACTGACACATCGGGAAGCCTTGATTCTTCTTGATTGTGAACTGAAAGATGAAACGGAACGTATGTTTGTACTTGCCCGAGAAATCAAACAGAAATTTTATGGCAATCGAATTGTTATGTTCGCTCCGCTTTATCTCTCCAACTACTGCATTAACGGTTGTATTTACTGTCCCTATCATCGTAAAAATACACATATCCCCCGAAAAAAACTAACCCAGGACGAAATTCGGGAGGAAGTTATTGCACTTCAGGATATGGGCCATAAACGACTCGCAATCGAAGCTGGCGAAGATCCTAAAATGAATCCACTAGAGTACATTTTGGAATCTATAAAAACGATCTATTCGATAAAGCATAAAAACGGGACAATTCGTCGTGTCAATGTCAATATAGCGGCAACGACCGTCGAGAATTACACAAAACTAAAAGACGCCGGAATAGGGACCTATATTCTGTTTCAAGAGACCTATAATAAAAAAAATTACGAAATTCTCCATCCATCCGGTCCGAAACATGATTATAATTGGCATACAGAAGCAATGGACCGAGCCATGGAAGGTGGAATCGACGATGTTGGTTGTGGTGTTCTTTATGGATTGAGTACCTATCGATACGATTTTGTCGGTCAGTTGATGCACGCGGAGCATTTGGAAGCGGCCAAGGGTGTCGGTCCGCATACGATTAGTGTTCCGAGATTACGCGATGCGGATGATATCGAAGCCAGTATGTTCAGTAATGGAATTTCCGACGATACCTTCGAAAAACTGGTGGCGGTTCTTCGTATCGCCGTTCCCTATACGGGCATTATTATTTCGACGCGAGAAAGTCAAAAAGCACGTGAACGCGTTTTAGCTGTCGGCGTTTCCCAGATTAGTGGCGGATCCCGAACCAGTGTTGGTGGATATACCACAGAAGAACGTCATAACGAAACCGCACAATTCGATGTCAACGATACAAGATCTCTGGATGATGTTGTTAAATGGCTCCTGAAAATGGGTTATATTCCGAGTTTCTGTACCGCTTGTTATCGCGCTGGCAGAACCGGTGATCGATTTATGAAACTTGTTAAATCCGGTCAGATCGCCAATTGTTGCCATCCAAATGCCTTAATGACGCTTAAAGAATATCTGGAAGATTACGCATCTCCTGAAACCAGAGAATTGGGAGAAGCTCTCATTCTTAAAGAAGTTCAAAAGATCCCCAATGAATCGGTTAAAAATCTTGCACTCAAGCATTTAACCGAACTGCATGAAGGAATGCGTGATTTCCGCTTCTAACCTGGTGATTACGAACTTCTTTAATCTGGGTGTTCATTCCGTGGAACAAAACAGGCGTGGACGCCTGTTTTGTGGTAATACGGACAGGATGCCCATGTTTCTTCCTGTCCTCCCTGTCAAATAATCCCGTCAACTCCTATTTTTAAGTGTTACGAACCATTCACAAACGATTTCAAAACCACAGATGACTACAGATAAACACAGATAGTTTGTCGTTAAATACAATATTTTACAATAACAAACTAACATTTTTATCTATGATAATAAATAATTTTATCATAAAAAAGTTTGTTTGCCAAAAAACTATCCATGAAAATCAGTGTTATCTGTGGTTTCACTTTATATCCGTGAACGGTTACAGTGTTACGAACCATTAGGTTATTTATAGTTTTCCCCTTCCGTTATATCTAAAAATATTAACACGGAAGATGTAATATTTAAAACAGGTTGTTTGAGACTATTTCAATAGCTAAAATGAAATAACAAAAGAGAATTCACTAAAAAACAAGTAAAATCAGGCTTTTGTATTTTTTTCAGACGTTCCCACAGACAATTCGACCGACAAATTGTATTGCAATTCATGGTATACTGTATTATAATTCATGGCTTTTGTATTACATATCATAGCTTTTGTATTGCAATTTAAGTTGATGCGAACGTTTTATTCAAGATAATTCGATATCAGGAGCCATTGTACGCATATTGAGGGGCGCTTTTTGAAGAAAATTCACCTCCCGAGCCCCTCCAAAACTTTTATAGGAAGTTCCTGCTTCTTCCTCCATTCTTCGGTTCTTCTGCTATCCGGAAACTATCAGGAATGAAAGGCGCACTATAAAACCGACTCGTTCATTTTCATGACCGATATATGGAAAAGTATATTATATAACGGCCTCTATATTTGCATATATCATCTTTTAGACTTCATTTGCAATGTCAGATATCGTTGGTTTTCTCTCTATTCGATAATAGTAGTCTTTCAAAAAACGTAACCATTCACGAACGATTTCAAAACCACAGATGACTACGGATAAACACAGATAGTCTGTCGTAAAATACAATATTTTACAATAACAAACTAAACATTTTTATCTATTATAATAAATAATTTTATCATAAAAAAGTTTGTTTGCCAAAAAACTATCCGTGAAAATCAGTATTATCCGTGGTTTCACTTTATATCCGTGAACGATTACCAAAAAACCACCCAATAAACCATTCAAAAGTTTATTGTCAAGTTCATTGTATTAGAAGTATCGTTTAAGAAGACCTGCAAAAGCGGCTCCATGACGTGCTTCATCCTTCGCCATTTCGTGAACGGTATCGTGTATGGCGTCGAAACCGAGTTTTTTTGCGCGTTTTGCAATTTCGAATTTTCCGGCACAAGCCCCCTGTTCCGCCTCAACACGTGCCGTTAAATTTGTTTTGGTACACGGAACAACAACTTCGCCGAGTAATTCCGCAAATTTGGCAGCGTGTTCTGCCTCTTCAAACGCAATTCGTTTATATGCTTCCGCAATTTCCGGATACCCTTCTCTATCCGCCTGTCGGCTCATGGCGAGATACATTCCAACTTCAGTACATTCTCCGGTAAAGTTTGCGTGGAGTCCTTCGATAATTTCCGGATCTTCAACTTTTCCGTCACCAATGGAATGGACGGTTACAAAAGAGAGGTCCGTAGTCTCTTCTTTCAGGATAAATTTCGCGCCTGGAGCTTTACATTGAGGACAGAATTCGGGAGGATTTTCCCCTTCATAAACATAACCACATACAGGACAAACATACTTCTTCATTGTATTATTCCTTTCATTTTTAAATCCAATAACCGGCAATACAAACCGGTACCGAACGATTGAAATAGTAGTTAAATATTACATTATCCAAATACTATTCTTTTTATTTTTTCGACTCTTCATGTTCTTCTTGTTCTTCATGAATTCGACATTCAGGACAGGTTCCTGTGAAGATTATCGAATAATTATCCACCTCGAAATCACCCAAACGACATGAAAAATCGAAGTTGAATTCAGGAAGCGTTACCATGGGATCGATATCGAAGATTAATCCGCATTTCCGACAAATAATATGACAATGGCGCTCCGGATTACCATCGTAACGAACCGAAGTACCGGAATGTACCAACTTCTGAATTATGCCATACTGGACAAATGTTTCCAAGATCCGATGGACACTCGCTCGGGCAAGACCGGGAAATTTTTCCTTAACCTGATCGTAAACCTGATTCGCAGTCGGATGCGAGGTTGTTTGAATCAAATAACTATATATGGCAAGGCGCTGAATCGTAACCGCCAAATTCAATTCCCAACATCGTTTTTTAAATTTCTCAATTTTTTCTTCCATCGTCTCTAACTTTTTCGTATTTGCTTAAATGCGATTTATTATTACTTGATACAATATATCAAACAACATAATTTAGTCAACAGGGGGGGAGAAAAAACACCTTCCTTTTACAGGTTATTTGCCAAAATGGGTAGATTGTAATAACAAACGAGATATTTTATAGTGTTTATGTCCTTCAAATAAATACGGAGGCCTGTCGGAAAAGGGACATTATCGTAATGTCCCTTTTCTTTCCTGTCCTTCAAGATAACAAATTTAATTACACCCTTGCAGAATGCAGGGAAATTTTTTGCCCTGTCCTTTTAGGGTTGAAAAATAATGCTAGAATAATAAAACCATAACCGTTTATAAAATCGGGCAGGCATGTGTTTTATTTATTGAGTAATCTTTCTCCTGTGCCTACAGGAGGGGGACCGTTTTTTTGGGGGCGTTTTTTTGGGTATTCGGAACAACCCGTTTTTAATTGACTAAAACGAGGAGGAACCGGATAGAGGAGGTAAAAAATGAACCGGATACTGATAATCGGGGCCGGAGGCGTTAGTCGTGTTGTTGTTCACAAATGTGCGCAACACCCGGAAGTTTTTCAGGAAATAACTTTAGCTAGCCGTACACTATCGAAGTGTGATACAATCGCTGCGGAATTAAAGAATTATCCAGGTCATATTCAAACGGCACAAGTTGATGCCGATCACGTTGATCAATTATCTGTCTTAATAGAAAAAGTTCGACCGGATCTTGTTATTAATGTGGCACTTCCGTATCAGGATTTGAGTATTATGAAGGCGTGTCTTCAGACGGGCGTTCACTATATGGATACGGCCAATTATGAACATCCAGACGTGGCAAAATTCTGTTATGCCCCACAATGGGCCTATCATCAGAGTTTTGCCGATGCAGGATTGACCGCATTACTCGGTTGTGGATTCGATCCGGGTGTAACAAATGTCTATACAGCCTATGCGCGCAAGCATCATTTCGACCGAATGGATCAAGTCGATATTATTGACTGCAATGCGGGAGACCATGGTTATCCCTTTGCCACGAACTTCAATCCGGAAATAAATATACGGGAAGTTTCTGCCAAGGGGCGTTTCTATCGGGATGGTCAATGGATTGAGACAGACCCGCTTTCGATCAAACATATCTTTGATTTTCCGGCTCAAATCGGGCCGAAGGATATTTATCTTTTATATCATGAAGAAATGGAGTCATTGGTCAAACATTATCCGGAAGTCAAGCAGATGCGTTTTTGGATGACGTTTGGGCAATCCTATCTGAACCATTTGACGGTTTTGAAAAATGTAGGTATGACGAGTATTGTTCCGATTATGTATGAAGGTCATGAAATCGTACCACTTCAATTTCTAAAGAAACTCCTTCCGGATCCAGCGTCGTTGGGGCCGCGAACGGTTGGTAAAACATGTATTGGTATATGGGTTACCGGTCAAAAAGACGGACTACTCAAAAATTACTATCTTTTCAATATTTGTGATCATCAGGAATGTTATAAAGAGACTGGGGCCCAAGCGGTCAGTTATACGACCGGAGTTCCGGCGGCGTTGGGGGCAAAACTTTTAATGACCGGACAATGGGCAGGAAAAGGCGTCTTCAATGTCGAACAGTTCGATCCGGATCCTTTCATGACGGAAATCGGTTCCTGGGGACTTCCCTGGGAAGAAATATTTCCAAGCGGTCCGTCTTTCGACGGATATGTCCGTTAATATTAATTGAATATTTTTTCATTTTTCAATTGTATTATTTTTGGATAGATATTTCTATCGTATTCGTACGGAACAGGTCTATACGAATACGTTCTATATTTCCGTATATTTCCGTATATTTTCCATTGGCATCAATTACGATCAAGGAGATCCTTTATAATGATGAATCCCAGTTTTAAATATCCCAAATTTGACTATACCAGGCTTGACGATTCAACCCCCTATTATATTACGGATCGGGCATTACTTCGTCATAACATGGAGATCATGAAGGAGGTCCAGGAACGTGCGCGATGCCGTATTCTACTGGCACTCAAAGCGTTTTCCACCTGGAATTTTTTTGACGATATGAAACCCTATTTGGCGGGAGTTTCGGCCAGTAGTGTCAACGAGGCAAAGCTTGGATACGAATTCTTTGGTCCGGAAAAAGAGATCCATGTCTATTCACCCGCCTATACGGAAGAAGAAATTGACGAACTCTGCCTGATTGCCGATCATATAATTTTTAATTCCATTCCCCAATGGGAGAAATTCAAACAAAAAATCAAGAATGCGCCACGTAAAATCCAGGCGGGTCTCCGTATTAATCCGGAGTATACAGAAGTCCGTAAAGAGATCTACAATCCATGTACAACCCGTTCGCGATTCGGTGTTCGACTGGAAATGCTCGTGGACGCCGGTCCGGAGGTCCTGGATGGAATCGACGGTTTTCATTTCCACTCGATGTGTCAGCAGGGATCGGACGTTCTACAACGTACCCTGGAAGTCTTTTGTGACCGTTTCGATAAATACTTTTCTCGCATTAAATGGGTTAATTTCGGGGGAGGTCATGATATTACCCGAAGTGGTTACGATATCAATCGACTCTGTTCCTTAATACGTAAATTTCGGGAAAAATACGGTCTGGACGTTATAATGGAGCCAGGAGAAGCCCATGTTATGCACACTGGTTTTCTTGTCGCAACTGTATTGGACGTTATTGAAAATCCAAACGGTATCGATGTTGTTATTTTGGATACCTCGGCAACGGCCCATATGCCGGATGTTCTTGAAATGCCCTATACGCCTGAAATTCTGGGAGCTCGTCGTGATGTGGAAGATGTGGACGCGCCCCTGGAAGAAGGTCGATATAAATATATTGTCGGAAGTAAAACTTGTCTTTCCGGTGATGTGATCGGAGAATATCTGTTTCAAAAGTCACTAAAAGTAGGCGACCGTCTTGTTCTGGAGGATATGTCTCAATATACCGTATGTAAAAATACAACATTCAACGGCGTTGCCCTTCCTTCTATTGTATCGTGCGATTCGAGTGATGCCAGTGGTAAATTCCGCGTTGTACGTAAATTCAATTATGAAGATTTTAAGGGACGTCTTTCCTGAAGATATTTTAGTATCTCCCATCGGAGATATACTCAAGGCCGTTTTAAATTCCTTCTTTTCCAAACAGGTGGGACACCTGTTTGGGAGTATGCAGACGAGACTTCTGTATTCCTGGGGAAGATAGTATTGTAACGTCCTGTCATATAATTTTAGTAACCGTTCACGGATATAAAGTGAAACAACGGATAACACAGCTTTTCACGGAT
>CAYUAP010000066.1:0-28362 GCA_964442735.1 uncultured Planctomycetaceae bacterium
AACGTTTCTTGACCTTTTTCATTGCTCAAAGCATTCATCCTTTGAAAACAAAGAAGGATTAGGGAATTCCACGCTCTATGCAAAATAGACAGATACCCTGGCAGATATTGCGGAAGCGCAGGTCGAAGCGGATATAGCACTCAATGACGCGGCGTTTAACGTGAACCGAACCCGTTCAATCGCGGAAAACGAAAATCAAATGGCAAAGGAACGCAGTAATCTATCGACGACATTATCGCAATCGCTAGCGCGAATGAACTCGGAACTTGGAGCCATTCGAACGAAAGCGCAGGCCGAAAAGGATGCGGCGACCTCGAATTTAGAGCATTTCGACAGTCAATTGGAGCAGAACAACGGTTGCCGAAAATAACAGTGGATATGGATTCCAGTCAAATTGGTTTTATGACGACCTTTATATACTACCTTCAAAACGCGCAGCCCCCGCATAACGAAATCACAACTTTTATATACCAGGAAACGCAAGCAGAGGTGGACGCAACTCAGACAAGTCAGGAAAATCAGAGTATCATCGATGAAAAATCGGAAAACGCGGAAACGGCATGTCGATATGAAATAGATCGAATCACAGCTCAAAACACCTATGAAACAAGCTTATCAACATCGAAATCGACCTATGAATCCACAAAGACCTCTGCCTTTAATACCTATAACAGTTCAGTATCTACCGCAGGTAACACCTTCAGTGAATTATCATCGAGTCTTGCCTGTTTGTATACAGATGCCATAGGGGCTATTGACAACGGAGGGACAATCGGTAATAATTACTTCAGTAACCCGACGGAAGACGCTGAAGTCTGCTTCGTCACCGGAACGCCAATTTTAATGGCCGACGGCACGAGTAAACCGATAGAAGAAATCCGTCCCGGTGACATGGTCCTCGCCGTCGATCACAACAACCCGGAAAAGGACACGCCCAAACCGGCCAAGGTCACAAGATTCTTCGACAACGGCTTAAAATCCGTTGTCAAATTGATATTTGAAAACCAGGAAACCGGAGAACAATTCGAAGTCGTTTGTACGCCAAGTCATAGGTTTTATGTAAAGAACAAAGGCTGGATAAATGCAGGAGAACTTATCACAGGTGATTGCAGCCTCAATGCCAATGGTGAAGAGATACAATTTTTTTCGCGTAAAAACTTGGAAGAATTGCACAAGGTTTATAATTTTGAGGTTGAGGATAAACATTCATATTTTATTGTAAAAGATGTTGTATTCCTTTTACATAGTATAAACAAGAAAGGTACGGATTGTTTTAAGTGGTGTTCAGATTCTGGACGTGAATTAGTAATTCGAAATGACCATATTTTGGAAGTTGACGCTGCCAGAATTGGCACTTTTAATTATAGTTTACCAAGCGATACGATGGGACATTTCCTAAAAGATGTATACCCGTACTGGAAATACGGGTATCGTAATATATTGGATACACAACAGATGCAAATTAGAGCAAATGAATTACAACATGAAATTGATCAATTTTATTTTGAACATAATTTCAAAGGTTATGATTGGTATTGATTTATAAGTGACTTGTAAAAGGAACACTACTATGTTACGTTATAAATCAAGTTTTGATATTTAAGGAACATTATGATGGTTCTCAATAACAGTGATGACAAAAAGGATAAAAAATGTTAATAGTAATGACCAGAAAACATTTATTTGAAATTGTATTATTATTAATATTGCTTATTTATCCAACTTTTTACGGTATAACTTTGTTTTTTCCAATACAAGGTATTGTGTTGGGATTTATCAACATACATTTAATATTGGTGTGGCTTTTACCGGTATCGCCTGTTATTGCAATATTTGCCATAGGTGCTATAAATACATTCAAACACAAGTTGTTTATTATAGTATTGTCATTACTTAACATTCTTTTCCCTTTGTATTTCTTTTATTGGGCTTCACATCAATAAACAGTACCTACTTCCTGTACTTTCCCCGATTTCTAAACAGCCTCAATTGTAAGTACTCCAGCAACAGCATTCACTTGACAAGAGCCAAAGTTTGTGGTACGGAAGTACCTACTTCAGGAACAGTGTCACTTGACAAACAAAAAACGGTGCTTTAAGGGCACCGTTTTTTTGGGGGTGGTTACAGGAAAGATAAAATGAATTATCAATTCTGTTTTTGCCAACGGTCGGGGAGCAGATCGTACAGCGACTGTTCTGACGGGAGGTCCACCAAGCGATTCAAGATGTCAAGGAGGTATTCAACGGATGTTCCTATATTATTACATATTGAAACTTGTCGTAAGTGATTTATTTATTTTGTCTTACGACGACTTTTTAATTTTCTTTTACTGGCTACATCCACAGGGGGACCGGAAGGAATTGCCTCGGGAAGAGTCACGTTCGCATGTTTATATAAAGCCGCAATATCCGTTCGGGGTTGGGGGATTAATGCGTAATGTTTATCTTGAACTTTGGCTTCTACAATACACAATTCACGAAGAAGTTGTATACCTTCTTTCGGTGTTACTTCATCGTTAATCCAACAGTTTCTCAATTCCTTGATGATCAGGAAAGATAACATTACGACAAATGCGTGACCGCGTGTTCGGGATTTCTTCCGGACATAAAGAGGACGCATTTCAAGATTAATCGTCTTCATTGTTCGAAACGCATTTTCCACCATACTCAGGTCCTTGTAACGCGAATGGATTTCTTCTTTATAACCATAGGCGGCAAGTTCGTTTTGTTCTCCTTCAAAATAGCTGCTTGTAACATCGTATAAAAACAGGTCACAGGAATCTTCGCCCCAACGTCGTTTGTAGAGATTTTGTTCAACTTCTTTTTGATGGTCGGCAATCCAATCAAGATTAAGATAGAGACGGTCCTCGTCAAAAGAAGGTAACCGGAGAAAATCGGCCTCCACCCCTTTGAGAAGCCGAGTCGACGAAAGACGCGACCCTGGATCCATTGTTCGTGCCAGTACCTGCCAAAGAGCAAGACGTCCGTCCTCCGAGTCCCCCAAAGCATCTACGATACCAAGTCGGTTGGCAACTTGAAAAAGAAGCCAAACAGCCCCAAAGGACTTGCCCTGTGTGAAGACAGACGGAGTGTTGAGGAAGGATTGAAATGTTGTTTTATCAATATCGTCTTTTGCAATCATACTTTTATCGGTGACCGTTGACACAGAGTCAATATCAACAGCAGAAAGCAAGGATTGCCTGTTTTTGAGGAAAGTTTTAAATTGTTCACAAAACATTTCCCCCCATGGGGTAATATTCAAAAGCGTGGTCTTGATGATTCGTTTGCCGACCCGTTTTGATTCACGTAAAAAATAATATGGTTTTCCATTCTTGCCTTTTTGACATTCGATATACATCATTCATTCTCCAGTCACATTCCTCAGAAGTAGAGACACTGGGCACATTATATCACTTTATACACTTTTTTCAACATGTCATATAAAATATTTTTACTGGGTACACTTTTATCGTGAAAAATGAGAAAGTGCCCTATTTTACGGCACTTTTGTAATTATCGTGTTACTCATTTACGGAACATCCGATCCAACGCTAATTGTTGTTTTTCTGCATACTCCAGTTCTTCCTCTGTAAATTCTTCTCCAAGAAGACTTCTTAAAAGTTCCATTAAATCTGCTGGCTTAGAGGTTCCATTCGTTTTCAAGACTCGTCTGCGCGTAGGAGAGAAGATCGGTTGTCCTAGAGGCCGATTGACGTATCGCCGAATTATTACTGGTATTCAATGTACCAGCCGCGTCCCAGATTCCATTATAACAGCTCGTTCGGAACTTGCCATCCACCTTGTTCCTCGACCTTTTTTTGTCCAGATTCCTGGGATCACGTCAGAGGTCTTTTAACAGAGGTCTTTTAACAGAGGTCTTTTAACAGAGGTCTTTTAACAGGTAAATCAGTTCTTGTTGAACAATGTTAATATTATCGAAAAGGAAAAAGGACAAAAACAGTGGTATCCCAAAGAGCATGAGAAACTATTAGTACAGGAAGCGATTTCGGATAGAACCGATAGAGTGTCGACCAGATGCCCCCTAAAACAGCCGCCGCCGCAAGGAGCATGAAGTTGAATGAAAAAATATGAACCAGAGTATAAGCGATAACTGCGAAGCAGGCGGCCTGAGTCGGACCATAGAGGTCGGCAAGCGTTCGCTGAACGTAACCACGCCAAAAAATCTCCTCGGCCGGACCGATGAGGAATAGCAGCAAAAGTCCAATTATCCAGGGAGAGGTCCCCTCTTTGAGCGTGTAGACATTATCGACCTGTCGTGGAGCGAAGTCGAACAAAAACGTACTCACTTTGTCGCCAATCCAAAAAACACACCAAAGAAACGCCGCCAAAGCAATGCCGTAAAAGATCGATTTCGGCGTTATTCGAAGTATTCCTCGCCAGTCATGCCGAAAGCCAAACGCCATCGACAGAAGTAGAATGGCCGCTAAAGTCATTGTCGGCCAGAACGGAAAAAACCGCGATGTCCAGGGCGAGAACATTATGCACCAAAGTGCAAACGCGACAAATAATGCGACTCCCAAAAAGCGTCTGTTCGGTATAGTGCCTTCTTGCATTTAAATCATCCCTTTTATTACAATATTTAAAATCATCGCGAAAACGAGCGACAGCGAAAAAAACGTCTGAAGCACAGCGGTTCGTTGATCGAGATTATTGATTCGTTCGGGAACCTGATGGGATAGACGTAAACTATTAATAATTTTCCATGCCATAGGAAAGGTCAGCCACGCCAAGAGCGTTGTCGCAGGAAGAACACGACACGTAATCAGTACGGGAACTGCCAAATAGGGGAGAACCAACATCGCAACTTCTATTTGTTCCGATCTGTTACGTCCAACGTTCAAGGCAAATGTTCGGATTCCGGCGGCCTTGTCATGCGGCATATCTCGAATATCGTTGACATGAAGAATTGCTGTAGTGAGGGATCCGATCGGGATCGAAATAAGAGAAACAGGCCACGACACATTACCGGTCAGTGTGTATTCCGTCCCCAGCGCGATGCCAGGACCGTAAACAGCGAAAATGAGAAAAACCCCCATGCCTCGGAATTTCAACACGTAATAAAAACAGGTCGACACAATACCGAATATTCCGAATCCGAACAGAAACGGACCGGATTCAACAACCAAAAAAATTCCAAGTACTGAGGCCGCTGTCAGGATCGTCAGGCCGTAAAGGAGAATCGTACGTGGCTGAAAGACACCATCCGGCAACATTCGCGACCCTGCGGTTTCGGCGGTATCGACTCCACGTGTGAAGTCGAAATAATCACTGATGAGATTCCCCGCCAGTTGAAACAGTACCGCGCCAAGAATCGTCGGCAGGGCCAATTCCCATCGCGAATCGTTTCCTGTTGCGTAAAGCCAAACGACAACGACCAACACCGGAGCCGCCGATGCCGGAATCGACCACGGTCGTGTTGCCACCAACCATTTTTTCAAGATCAAAACCATTAGACGTTCCTTTTTACTTTTCATACAAACGAATTTTACTTTTCAAAAACTTCCATTATAACCAATCTTTTGCAAATGTCCAGCTCCAAGAAACAGCCCCCCAGGAAGCCGACGGGCCGTTTCAAGGCCTGCGCAATAGAGGAGAACGAATATTTGCGATCAGTTTTGCGCTATGTTGAACGGAATCCACTTCGGGCGAACCTGGTGAAACGGGCGAAGCAGTGGTGTTGGTCAAGTTTAAGAAATCGACTGGGTATTACTTCGCCGCTGGCGCTAAACGTACCATGATTGACACTGTCGCCAATTGAATTACCGGCGAACTGGCCTGAATATGTCCAGGAACCCCAAACCGAAAAGAAGAAGGAAAAACAGGACCTGACACAAATCAGAACGAGCGTGGAGATCGGTCTCTCCCATGGAACCGCTAATTGGTTGACGAAGACGGTAACAGCCCTTGGCCTTGAATCACTGATCCATCCCAAAGACCGTCCCAAAAAGAAAAAGGAATCCGAATAATATGTTTATCCATGTTTCCCATTCGTCATATATTGAGTATGTCCCGGCAAATATTACTCCCGTATTCCCGATCTCTTTTACTCTTTTACTTCAAGTGGTTACTTTTTTTGAATCACTGATCCATCCAAAAGACCGTCCCAAAAAGAAAAAGGAATCCGGATAATATGTTTATCCATGTTTCCCATTCGTCATATATTGTGTATGTCCCGACAAAAATTACTCCCGTACTCCCGATCTCTTTTACTCTTTTACTTCAGGTGGTTACTTTTTTTGAATCACTGATCCATCCCAAAGACCGTCCCAAAAAGAAAAAGGAATCCGAATAATATGTTTATCCATGTTTCCCATTCGTCATATATTGAGTATGTTCCGGCAAATATTACTCCCGTACTCCCGATCTCTTTTACTCTTTTACTTTATCTTTACTTCATCTTTACTTCAGGTGGGCAAAAGAACTTGCAGATTTCAACAATCATCGATATTATCAGAAAAAGGAGTGAAAGCAAGAGCAAAATGCTTGCATCGTGTTTCGTTTTCCGTTACAATCAAAGAGTACAATCAAAGAGAGTGAAGGTTTCCGGGCTGTCGAATCGTTCGGGGAATCGACAATACATTTTTCAGCCGGTCAAAAAATCGGTGAAAGTACTGCGGTGGTCTATTCGGCGGAACCTGTTATCAAGACAAATGGTTGGAATATGTTATGGCAAGAGCATAAACGATGTGCTTGGTTACCGAAATTATCCCGAGGGTTGCGGAATCAAGGCAATATCCCTTTTTCACAAAGGACATGGAATATGGACAGGATTTATGAAATGATTTTACGTCTCGTCGCCTCGTTGCAGGGAATCGGATTTGCACTGATTCGCATTTCCATTTTGATTATTTTCGTTTGGATCGGCGGTTTGAAGTTTTGGAACTACGAAGCGGAAGGGATCGTTCCCTTCGTGGCCAACAGCCCCTTCATGTCCTTCTTTTATGCGAAGGAAGCTCCGGAATACAAAGAGTACAAGTTGAAAGAGGGCGAAGTTGCCCCTACGAAACAAGCTTGGCATGAATCGAATCGCACGTACACATTTTCGCATGGCTTGGGTATTCTTATTATGAGTATCGGTATTTTGACCTTTCTCGGTTTCTTCTGGACCCGAGTGGGAATGATCGGCGAGTTGCTGGTTATTATTATGACGATAGGAACGCTATCGTTTCTGGTGACCACACCGGAATGCTGGGTTCCCGATTTAGGGGGTCCGGAACATGGATTTCCACTCTTATCAGGAGCGGGCCGACTGGTCATCAAAGACTGCGCCATAATTTCCGGTGCCCTGGTTCTCCTTTCACGATCTGCACAAAAAATCCTTGAATACCGAAAGCGTCCCCAAATTGTAGCCGGGGGAAGCCCAAAGAAAAATGCTATTTAAAGGGGGATAAAGGGTAACCGTTCACGGATATAAAGTGAAACCGCGGATAACACTGATTTTCACGGATGGTTTTTTGGCAAACAAACATTTTTTATGATAAAATTATTTATTATAATAGATACAAAAAATTTTTTTGTTATTGTAAAATATTGTATTTTGCGGCAGACTATCTGTTTATCCGTGATATCCGTGGTTTCAAAATCGTTCGTGAATGGTTACGGGAAAGGAAACGGCGCTTTCTCTGGAACGTGACATAAAAAAGTTGAAAAAGTCAAAGGGAAAGGAGTATAAATACGTGGAAAGATTGAGTAAAATGTCAAAAATACCTTCTTATGAAGAGGCCGAAGAGGTTCTGAAATCGTACAATAAAGACGAATTTCATTTAAAACACGCGCATACGGTTTCGGGTGTTATGGGCTGGTATGCTCAGACGCATGATCCTGAAAACGTCGAATTTTGGAAACTCGTTGGTCTTTTGCATGATCTTGACTTCGAGATGTATCCGGAAGAGCATTGTGTCAAAGAACAGCAGATCATGTGTGATCTCGATTGGGATGAACGCCTCATTCGTGCTTGTGCTTGTCATGGTTATCCGCGTCATTGTGAACTGGCTCCAGAGCTTTTTATGGAAAAGATTCTTTTTGCCGTTGACGAACTTACAGGGCTTATTGGTGCGGTTATTTTAATGCGTCCGTCAAAAAGTGTGGTTGATCTTGCTCTGAGTTCGGTTAAGAAGAAGTTCAAATCATTAAACTTCGCGGCAGGCTGCTCTCGCGATATTATACGTCAGGGAGCGAAAATGCTCGATTGGGAACTCGATCTGCTCATTCAAAAGACAATCGACGCCATGCGTTTCTTGGAAGAAAACGATCAAAAATAGAAATAATAACGTTATAAAAAACTTAACCGTTCACGAATAGTTTTTGGCAAACAAACTTTTTATGATAAAATTGTTGCAAGACAACAAATTTTGGTTATAATAAATTTGGGTTATAATGAATTATGTCTTTTGTATATTTTGGATTCCATTGTTTGGAGTGTACTACAATCGACTTAATAGTTGCAAAAACGTGAATTCTTTCCACAAGGTTGAATGATGAAAAGATTTCTTCTGTTGTTCTTTCTCCTGACGTTTTGCGTTTCCTTATCAGCGCAACAGGAGAAATCGAGGTCAGATCCTTTGACTCCTTCGCAATTATGGCGACATAAAACAGAAGGATTCGCCTTTAAACCGTATATTGACCAACTGCGAACCGTTACCGGACGGAATATTCTTTTGGACGGTCCATCCGATCATCGGCATCATCATGCACTGATGTTCGCGCTAAAAGTCGACGAGATTAACTTTTGGGAGGAATTTGACGACAGTCACGGTCGTCAGGAACTTGTCGGAAAGCCGATCATTACATCTCAAAAGAAGATTTTAAACGGTCAAACCTGGATAGGAGAAACCCGAACCGGAAATCTTTTATGGCGTCGGGGAAAAGAATCGCCTCTCCTACAGGAGAAAAGAATACAAACTTTATGGCTAGACGAAAATGAGCCGATTACCTGGCTCTCCTGGCGCTCGGAATTGAGTCTGGCGCCCGGCAAGGAAAAAGCGCAATTGGGCGGAAGTCATTATTTCGGACTTGGCCTGCGATTCAATCGCGACATGGATAAAAACGGACATTTCTTTTCCGATTGCGGAACACCGGAAGAAAAAGGGGAACGCTTTCGGCCCGGAGGAGACGAATTTCTGACCCCTTGCCGCTGGATGGCTTATACTGCGTCTCTTGCGGGCAAACCGGTAACAGTTGCCCTTTTCGATCTCTCGGTCAATCCGCGTCCAATGACCGCTTTTACAATGGGACAGGAAGGACGAACTTTCGCCTATCTGGCCGCAACCGTTCTGCTTTGTCGTCAACCGATAATGCTTACCGGAAATCAAACAATCGTTTTCGAATATGGAATAGCCCTTTGGGAGGGAAAACAAAGCGCGGAAACCGTTCAAACCGCCTTTGATCAATGGCTCTTATTCAAGGAAAATAAAAAATGAAAACTTCAATATCCAGAAGAAAATTTATGCACAACGTTGGTAAAGTAACTCTTGGTACGGCAGCCCTTTCTCTGACCTCTTCGAAAGAACTGCCCGTTCATGCCGGTGAAAACAATACAATAAAAATCGCACTGGTCGGTTGTGGCGGACGAGGATCCGGAGCAATTCTACAGGCGCTCTCGACTGCCGGTCCAACGAAACTTGTCGCGTTGGCCGATATTTTTAAAGAGCGACTGAACAATACACTTCAGGGAGTTGTTCAGCATTTCAAAGAAAACTCGGACAAAATTGATTGTCCGCAAGAACGACATTTCATCGGATTTGACGCCTATAAAAAAGCAATCGACGCTGTTGGACCTGGAGGAGTCGTTCTTCTGGCAACTCCCCCTGTCTTTCGACCGCTTCACGTTGAATACGCGGCAAATGCTGGGGTCCATATCTTTATGGAAAAATCGTTCGCCGTTGATGTCCCCGGACTGAAACGTCTCCAGGCCGCCAATGAAATCGCGAAAAAGAACAACTTAAAAGTCGCAAGTGGTCTTTACAGTCGTCACTTTTTTAAATATCGCGAATGTATTCAACGTATTCATGACGGGGCTATTGGCGATGTTATGGCCATTTACTCCTATCGAGTGCACGGTGCTGTCGGGTGCAGTCCCAAAAGAGAAAATGAGTCGGAACTCTCCTATCAGTTACGGAATTATTCCAATTTTACCTGGGTAAACGGCTCCTTTTATCTGGACTGGCTCATTCATAATCTGGACGTCAGTAACTGGATTAAAAACGATCATCCGGTCAGTGTACAGGGACAGGGCGGACGACAGGTTCGAACGGACCATGATCAAATGTACGATCATTATGCCATTGAATATACTTTTTCTGACGGTAAAAAATGTATCGGTCAGGCACGACATCAAAATAATACCTGGGGATTTTTCGGCATTCAAGTGCACGGTACTAAAGGGTCCGCCGTCGTCGGAGAAGGAGTGACCGATCCCAAACTCTTTTCTGATTGGAATATGACCCCGGAACGTCAAATCTGGCAGTTTACCGGCAAGAGCAATAACGGCTATCAAACGGAACATGACGTTCTGTTTAACGCCATTAGAAACGATCTCCCCCATAATGAAACGGAAATGTCCGTTAATGCAACATTAAGCGGTATTATGGGACGAATGGCCGCTTTTACCGGACAAAAAATTACTTGGGACAACGTCTGGAAAAGTACCGCAACCCTCGCCCCTAATATCGACGCAATGACTTGGGATACGCCCGCTTACGCGCAACCGGATAAAAACGGTAACTATCCTATTGCTCAACCTGGAAATACTACAGAGATTTAAATATTACGCGAATAATGAAAACGAGTAACCATTCACGGATATAAAGTGAAAACACGGATATAAAGTGAAAACACGAGTAACACTGATTTTCACGGATAGTTTTTTGGCAAACAAACTTTTTTATGATAAAATTATTTATTATCATAGATAAAAATGTTTAGCTTGTTATTATAAAATTTGTATTTTACGGCAGACTATCTGTGTTTATCCGTGATATCCGTGGTTTCAAAATTGTTCGTGAATGGTTACGAAAACGAAAACGTTTTATAACCCTAAATCGTTCCTTAGTTGATCGAATCCGATTAACTTTATTCCCCGTTCTTCCAGTTGTCTCAAGAGATGGGCATAATCCAGAGCCGACAAGCGATAATGGGTCCGACAAGCAATACAAGCCGGATAGCTAAAATGTACTTTAGAACGTTATAAATTCGGCATTTCCTGGGAGCACGGACGTCTTGTCCGCATCCTCTAAAACAGTTGTCTTGCCTGTTTTGAAAAATAGACTTTTATAACGACCTTGAGTATATCAAGGTCGATTCAAAGCCTGTGTGGTGGAAGATGGTGGAAGATAAAGAGTATTAACTGACGGTATTGCGTTTAGGTGGAGCGGAACCCGTTTCGGGCAAACTTGGTGGAGAGTGTGGATCCGTGGAATTGGTCGAGTATGGGAACCCGATTGGGAAATACCACCGTCAGACCGGTTAATTATCCGCGAATAGAATTACCACTGACCGACCACCGACCGACCACTGACCAACCACTGATCGATCCCTGATTGCTCCCTGATCGAGTGATCAACCCTTTGACGGGATTATGTTCAAACACCTTTAACAAATAAGGAGGAAGAGAAGCTGGAGTTGTCGAGGATTAGAAAGAGCGTCGAAACCGGATTGCCTTATGATTCGAGTGGTTGGCAGAATAAAGTGGTAAAGGTCCCTGGTTTGGAATCACGACTCAATCCCAAAGGTTGACCAAAAGGGAGACAAAAAACAGAACAATTTTATCTGGTTTTACCATATGTCTACACTGTGAAAAACCAGCATAAATGACTTCCGACCCTTTTACCCGTTGCCGTCCGATTTTACCCGTCGCCCTCCGCACAAAAATAAACGTATGGCCCTGCAACTCGAATTGCAGTGGCTGAAATTTTCGGCGAAATACGCCAAAACCATAAAATCCGAAATATTAAACGACCTCAAAAAAAACCTGTTCGGCCCAATTGAGGCCGTTTAGTAACCGGGAAAAGTATAGAAGGAAAAAAAATGAAAAGAATTATCGGGGTATTTATCGTATTTTTTATTTTAGCAGTCGGATTTTCGATCGCGGCGGAACCAATTCGGATCGACTTTTCCAAAGAACTCGGGCCAATGAAACCAATTCATGGAATTAATAATTCGCCGATTAAATTTGACCAGACAATGAAGGAGCTCAAGGACGCGGGAATCCCCTACTGCCGACTTCACGATACTGCGGGACTTTACGGCGGAACCCATTTCGTCGATATTCCGAACGTCTTTCCGAATTTCGATGCCGATCCCTCCGATCCGAATTCTTATGATTTCGCGTTCACCGATGCCTATTTGAAAAGTTTGGTCAACTCGGGAATGGAACCGTTCTACCGTTTGGGCGTAACAATCGAAAACAATTTCAGAATAAAAGCTTATGAGATACATCCGCCGAAAGATTACAAAAAATTTGCCCGGATTTGCGAAGGAATCGTTCGGCATTATAACGAAGGCTGGGCCAACGGCTTCAAATACAATATGCAGTATTGGGAGATCTGGAACGAACCGGAAAATCCGCCGATGTGGACCGGATCAATGGAACAGTATTTTGAACTTTATCGCGTTACTGCCAATCATCTTAAAAAATGTTTTCCGAATATCAAGGTTGGCGGTTATGCCGGCTGCGGTTTTTACGCCATAAATCGTTCAAAGAGTAAAACCGATAAATTCCAGCAAAGCTTCCTGACTTGGTTCGACAGTTTTTTGGCGTTCGTTACCAACGAAAAGACAAAAGCGCCACTTGATTTTTTCTCCTGGCATCTTTACACGACCAATCCGGAAGAGATCGTTCTTCACGCTGATTACGTCGATAAAAAACTCCAGCAGTACAAACTCGATCGGGTAGAGAGTATCTTCGACGAATGGAATTACATATCGGGCGAACCGGATCAATTCGATCTGATGAAAGAAATGCCCGGAGCCGCGTTTGTCGCCGCCGCGTTCTGCCTCATGCAGTCATCACCGATCGACAAGGCAATGTATTACGATGCACTCCCCCAAAGAACCTATGGCGGACTATATTATTTCCCCAGTCAAAAAGTGTCTAAAACCTATTATTCCTTCCTCGGATACAACGCTCTTTACAAACTGGGGACGCAGGTTGAAACCGCTGCTGATGCCAAGGTCAAACTTTATGCCCTTGCCGCGAAAAACAAAGAAGGAAAAGCGGCCGTTCTCATCGTCAACAACAGCAATACAAAGACCGAAACCGCCCTTGATATTAAAGGAATCACAATGAAAGATCCGTCAGTCAAACTTTTGGACAAGGATCATCTTCTGGTTT
Source organism: uncultured Planctomycetaceae bacterium (assembly GCA_964442735.1). Lineage (GTDB taxonomy): Bacteria > Planctomycetota > Planctomycetia > Pirellulales > Thermoguttaceae > JAUNBG01. The sequence goes on from CAYUAP010000066.1 coordinate 13,351, forward strand.
CGTGCGATAATGTTCTGACGGAAGGATCCAAACTGACACTTCCCCCGCTGTCGGTTGTTCTGGTCACGTTTTAATATTTGTATGAAATAACGCCGTTCGCCAAAAAAGGATTCCATCGCGGTCGAATATTGACGATAAATTTAACACCAAAATCAACCTGTATTCATTTACCGGAGACAAATATAATGAAAATATTTCAAATGGCAATTATAACACTTCTTCTTTGGGGAGCGATTCCCGGAGTGTTTGCGCAGTCGGATCATGCGAAAAAAATCGCCCAATCGTACAAGACCATCAAAGGAAGCGAGTATTACGCCACCGATATGCTGGTCAACAAGCCGGACTATGTCGTCTTCATTCCGAAACGCGACATGATGGTTCTGGCCGATACTTACAACGATCACTTTCAGGTCATTACGAAAAACGATGGAACACTTCTGGCGTTCTGGACGCAGGCAGGCAAAGAGGCGGACCGCGCGCAGCATATCGCTTTTTCCAAAAGTATCGACAAAGGCATGACCTGGACCGATCCGCAAGTTTTGGCCGGATCCGCCAACTTCAAAAATCCGAGACTCGTGGCCAGTTGGCAGCAGCCGATGGTCAGTAAATCGGGCAGGATCTATTGCCTTTGGAATCAGCAGACCACCAGTCGCGGTCCGCATTGCGGTCAGATGTTCGGCGCATTTTCCGATGATAATGGCGAATCCTGGTCCGCGCCGAAAATGGTCAATCTTCCGCGTACCTGGAAAGATCCGGACGATATCACGATTCCGCCTTCCTGGTGCAACTGGCAGCGACCATTGCGAATCGGACATGACGGCAAGTATTTCGTTGGATGTTCACGACATGGAAAGAACGGTTGCTCGATCGAATTCTGGCAGTACGAAAATATTGACGACGATCCGCCGGTCGAAAAGATCAAAATCACCTATTTCAACGAAAAAGAGGGAAAAGCGCTCTGCCTTGCCCCTAATCAATGCGTCTTTCCGGATCAAAATGCCTGCGAAGAAGCCGCGCCGGTCAAACTGCCCGATGGACGACTCTTTGCCATGATGCGAACCGATGGCGGTTATCCATATTGGACCCAAAGTCGGGACGGCGGTAAAACATGGTCCGCACCGCAAAAACTGCTCGATCGCGACGGCGGCAAGCCTTATCTTCATCCGCGATCTCCCGCCCCGTTATACGACTGGAAGGGATGCGAAGCCGGAAGCGGATATTATTTTGCATTCATTCACAATACATTCGATTTCAATGACGGGAAAAAGTCCGCTTATCAGGCGCGCGGTCCACTTTATTTAATCGCCGGTAAATTCATGCCAAACGCCAAACAGCCGATTTGGTTTGCCCCCCCGAAACTCTTTGCGGAACGTAAAAATGGAAACTCGTTTTATACCAGTTACAGTATCGTCGACGGAAAGGGCGTTTTGTGGTTCAACGACCACAAATTCTTCCTGCTCGGCCGCGTGATCGGTCCCGAATGGTTCACCGAAGTTGATAAAATCGGCAAGTAAAAAGTTAAAGGGTCGGGAGTAATTTTTGCCGGGACATACACAACACACAACGAATGGGAGACATGGGTAAACATGTTATTCGGATTCCTTTTTCTTTTTGGGGCGGCCTTTGGGACGGATCTGTGATTCAAGGCCAAGGGCTGTTACCGTCTTCGTCAACCAGTTATCGGTTCCATTGGGGGGACCGGTCTTCACACTCGTTCGCTGTATGCCTTGAAAGGAAATGATTGCCTTGCAGTATTTTGTATAAATGTGATCAATTACCTTTTCGGCCTTCCATAATTTCATCTTCATCATTGTAATTTTCAAGATTTTGTGTAAATGTGATCAATTACCTTTTCGGCCTGTTGCAACAGGGAACCATGTATTTCATCTTGATATTCAATCACCGTATTGGTTCGAAATTTGCCGATTTTAATGTAAGCCCCCGGAACCCATTTCTCCTGCTGATGATGAAAAAGCATGACTCCAGCCCTTTTTACAAGTCCGTATAACTTGCCCACCTTCATTTGACAAATGTGCACCGCTACGACACATACGTAATTTGACACTATTTTTATATGCTCTTTTTACACGCTCTTTCTATATGCTCTTTCGGTCGGACCGTTTTCTATCGGCCAACCATTGCGACGAAATCGGCAATAATCCATCCGTGGTCTGTTATGCTCGATGAATGTCATACACTGTTGGATCTGTTTCTCTTGTGTTGTATTGTACTCCTTTTTCCTGTTCGTTTTTCCTTATAATTTGTTTTTCGTTATAATTTCCACTTTCACTTTATCGGACATTTCCCAACAGGCAAAACCCGCTCATACTGATTGGTCCAACGGATACTGATATACTCCAGGTCCTTATAAAAATCTATTTTTCAAAACAGGTGGGGCGCCTGTTATTGAGAATACAGACGAGACGTCCGCGCTCCCAGGAAATGCCGAATTTATAACCTCGTACAGTATACCTCCACCGCATTTAACTCTTTTTTGCAATTCCTGGAAAGATTTCTTGATAAATTCGTTGACTTGGGGTTGTTGACATGGGGAGAGGGCTCTGCTATACTAGGGGGGAATTATAATGGCGTACCTTTCGCGTAAATGGACAAAAGCGTCGTAAACAGTTACATATTACATTATTATTGTTTAAAAGACTCCATAAATAGAAGGTATCTCATGACCAGATCGGTAATAAGGAAATTATTTTATTGTATTCTTTTTCTGCTTTTTTCGTTGGTGTTTCTCGTCGGTCAGTACTCGTCTCAAGCAGCGGATATTCCTTTAGACAAGCCGATTAAGGTCGGTTTTTTCGAATATAACGGTTATCACATGATAGACAATCAGGGGCATCGTTCCGGTTACGGGTACGAGGTTCTTCAACAGATAGCGCCTTACACGAACTGGACCTATGAATATATCGGATATGACAAGGGAAGAGCCGAGTTGATGTCCATGCTGGAAAAAGGGGAAATCGATTTAATGTCCGGCGGCGTCAAGACTCCCGAAAAGGAAGCGACATTTGATTTTTCGACGCATCCGATCGGTTATTTATCCGTTCGAATGTGCGTAAAAATCGGATCGACGAAATATTCGCCCCGGGATTATAAAAACTGGAACGGTATTCGGATCGGAATGTTCAAAAAGGACGACGAAAACGACTATTTTACCGCGTTCGCCAAAGAAAAAGGGTTTACTTTTACTCCTGTCTATTTCGTTCATGACGACGATCTTTCCAGAGCTTTTCAAAATAACGAGATTGACGCCACTGTATGCGGGAGTCTGCGCCGGGCCGATGACGAATGGATTTACGAAGAGCTTGCCTCTCAGCCTTTTTATCTTATTGTGCGCAAAGGTAATAAGGAACTTCTTCGCAAAATTAACGAGGCGTTGGACAGACTCTATCTGTACGATTCGTCGTTGTTTGTTTCCGATCTTCGCAAAAAATATTACGACAATTTGAAAGAGAACAAAGTTGGTGGTATTGCTTACACGTCAGAAGAGCGCGAGTTTATTCAAAAAGCCGCACGCGAAAAGCGGGTGTTCACAACGATCGTCAATCCGGATCACGCCCCTTTTTCCAGTTTGGAAAACGGCGTTCCGGTCGGGATATTTACAGAGGTGGCAACCATTTTGAGCGAACGGACCGGACTGAATATCCAGATCACCATTCCACCTTCCACCGATATGATTTGGGACAAGATACAAAAGAATGAATATTCACTTGTTCTCGACGCACGGGACGATTATTCTTATGCGGAAAAGCTGGGACTCTATCTTTCGAAGCCTTATATGCCGCTCTTCTTTTCCAAAGTTTCGCGCAAGAACTTTTCGGGTAATCCGAAGCGGATTGCCGTGAATCAGTATTCCAAAACCATTCAGTTCGATCTCCATAATTTTATCAAAGACGCGGAACTGATCGAATATCCGACTTGTGACCAAGCAGTCCAGGCAGTCGTCGACGGCAAGGTTGACGTTGTGTATATGAACACTCTTTCCGCGCAGTTGGCTGTTAGTGCCGACCGAAGTGGTCTCCTGACTTCCGAAGTATTACCCGGCGCAAAAGCAGATTTTTGTGTCGGAATTCGCAACATTGAAGATCCGCTGTTCATTTCGATCATTATGAAAGCGGTCCGAAGTCTTTCCTCCACGGAAATGCAGACCCTTCGACAGAAATATTCCAATCATTCTTCACGAGCACTGACGATACGTGAATGGATGACCGTTCATTCGTTGTCCATTATTTGTTTTACCATTCTCGGTTTATCACTAATTGTTGTGACTTTGCTCGTTTTATTGCGAAACGCCCGAACGATATTGCGGGACAATACCATTGTCAGCCTGTTGCCACTACGTTATTATGTTATGGGACGCAACGAACGTTTCATTCATATTCAGAACGGAATTCACAAGGCCAAATATGTTTGTGAGTTGGGGCTCTCGAATTACGATGAAATTTCCGCGACGATCAACCGTGTCTTTCAGACGGGAAAAGCTCAAACCGCCAACTTCATACTGGACGGTCAGTATCGAACCGCCTTCTGTTCGAAACTTCCGAAATCGCTTTACGGATTCGAGACCATTGCCTGGATCTCGCAGGATACGAGCGAGTTGCAGAACGCGAAAAAACAGGCGGAATTGAACGCACAGCGACTGGAACTTACTCTCAGTAGTATCGGGGACGGCGTTTTCGTTACCGATGACAAGGGATGTTTGACCATGATGAATCCCGTTGCCGAAAAGATGACCGACTGGAAATCCGAAGAGGCTTATGGACATTCTATCGAAGATATTCTTGTCATGAAAAGCTATATCGACAATACCACGGTTGAACCGCCGATCAGAAGTGTTTTGAAGACCAAACGCGCGGTCAATCTCTCCAATCATACCGATCTTGTCAGTAAAGACGGTCGGGTCATGCATATAGCCGACAGCGCGGCGCCTATTATTGACGAGAACGGTAATGTCACCGGTGTCATTATGGTCGTTCATGACGTTACGGAGGAGTATCACCGCCGTAGTCTGTTGTTGCGTCAGACAGAATTGATGAAGAAATCTTCGGAGTTGGCGGCGATTGCCTATTTCAACTGTCCTCTAAGGAGCCCCAGTGAAGGAACTCACGATTTTCCTGAGAGTTTTTGGATGTGTAATGCCGAGGGAAAACCACTTCACTTTAAAGATTGGGTTTACGCCGACGATCAGGATCAGTTTGAGAGAATCCTTGACGAACTGATTTCCGGACGTCAGGAGCAGGTCGAGATCAATTATCGGGCACAGTATAAGAATCGGCTCCGCTATTTTGTGATGAACATCAGAAAAAGCAAAAATCCGGCGACAGACGAAATTGAGGCGGTTGGCATTATTCACGATGTTACCGTCAGTAAGGAATACGAGCGACAATTGGAGAAAGCCGTTGAAAGCGCACAGGCGGCCAGCCGTGCCAAGAGTTATTTCCTTTCGACGATGAGTCACGAAATTCGGACGCCCCTCAATTCGATCGTTGGTTTTTCGGAAATTCTCCTGGAACCGGATATCGTTCAGTCCGAACGGGACGAATATCTTGCTGCCGTTCAGGATGCCGCTTATGCTCTTTTGACGCTGATCAATGGTGTTCTCGATCTTGCCCGACTCGATGCAGGTAAAATGAATCTGAATCCCGTGCCAACCGATATCGACAAGCTTTTTAAGGAGATCAAGAACATATTTATCCAGAAGATCCGACTCAAAGGGTTGTACATGGATTACAACGTTCCCGAGGGGTTCCCGCTCTTAAGCCTTGATACGGCGCGAATTCGGCAGGTTTTGCTCAATCTCGTGGGGAATGCGGTCAAATTTACTCACAACGGCGGTGTTAAAGTCGATGCCGCGTTCAAACCGGATAAACAAGGACCGTTAGGAAAGTTCATTCTGACAGTCCGAGATACCGGAATCGGAATATCTGACGAATTTCGCGACAAGCTTTTTAATGAATTTGCACAGCAGGATTCCATTCGGGGTGGCAGTCGTCAATACGAAGGAACCGGACTTGGACTTGCGATTTGCAAAAAACTGATCGACGTGATGGGCGGAACCATCGACGTGGAGACTTCAGTCGGAAAAGGTTCAACCTTTACCGTTATTATTCCCAATATCGCGATCTGTGCCGAATCGGAGCAAAAAAATTCCGGTCCCGAAAAGATCGAAAAAGAAAAAGAAAAGAAAAACGAGTTGATCAAATATCAGCCTGCTAATGTGATCAAATATCGTATTCTTCTCGTGGACGACAATCCGTCCAATCTTCTGATGCTTAACGCTCTGTTCCAGCGTAAAGGACTTACAACGATTTCTGCCGAATCCGGTAAAGAGGCTCTGACCATTTTGGAAGATCACAAATTTGATCTTATTCTGACTGACCTTTGGATGCCGGAAATGAACGGGGCGGAGTTAGCGGAGCAGATCCGACAGCGCGTAACGGAATCCGATGTGAAAATTCTTGCCGTTACCGCCGATCTTGACGCCAGTGTGAATTTCGACTTTTCGAAGTTCAACGGCGTCATGCTCAATCCTCTGACCGTTGAAAAAGTTCAGACAATCATTAATATTTTGGATAACATGAAAGAGTCGGACAGTCTTATCCAAACCGGACAAATGATCGTCAACGAATTGATTCGATAAAAACCGTGACGATTTAAAATGACGAAAGACGGCGATAACCTTTGAATACGAGGTACCGCCCGTCGAAAATTTTTCGGACCATTCGAAAAACCAGATGCCACGGATCGATGCCACGGATCGATGCCACGGATCGATGCCACGGATCGATATTACAGAATGGGTTGGTGACTTCGTCCGCCAGGGATTCGATAACCAACCCGTTTTCAAACACGTCCTCTCTCCCGCGAAGTTGTTTCAAGACTGCCAACTTTTCCGAACGAAACCAAAAATGCGACAGTCGGCCCGTGTGACGGTCATATCTTTGTCAATCGGATCTTTGTCAGTCATATCTTTGTTAATCGGACAATAGACTATTCCATAAAAATACACAATTACAATTATAATAATGCAACAATATACTGGAGTATACTTCTTATCCCCATATTATCATAACCCCATAAAGAAAAATATTACAATACTAGAGGTTGTGAACACTTAACAAACGGAGTTGACTGGAATGTGGACGTCTCGTCTGCATCCTCCAAAACAGGCGTCTCGCCTGTTTTGTCTCTATTCCAAAAAACGTAAAGTTTTAACCATCCTGTTCACAAAAAAGACAAGACTGGAATGTGGACGTCTCGTCCACAATGCCGGGAAAACAGGCGTCTCGCCTGTTTTGTCTCTATTCCAAAAAACGTAAAGTTTTAACCATCCTGTTCACAAAAAAGACAAGACTGGAACGCGGACGTCTCGTCCGCAATGTCGGGAAAACAGGCGTCTCGCCTGTTTTATTCTCTTTGTTTGCCATATTTTCATTTTTTACTATTTTTTTGTTGAAATTCATAATGTTTTAATTATAACGGATGTTCCTATATTATTACATATTGAAACTTGTCGTAAGTGATTTATTTATTTTGTCTTACGACGACTTTTTAATTTTCTTTTACTGGCTACATCCACAGGGGGACCGGAAGGAATTGCCTCGGGAAGAGTCACGTTCGCATGTTTATATAAAGCCGCAATATCCGTTCGGGGTTGGGGGATTAATGCGTAATGTTTATCTTGAACTTTGGCTTCTACAATACACAATTCACGAAGAAGTTGTATACCTTCTTTCGGTGTTACTTCATCGTTAATCCAACAGTTTCTCAATTCCTTGATGATCAGGAAAGATAACATTACGACAAATGCGTGACCGCGTGTTCGGGATTTCTTCCGGACATAAAGAGGACGCATTTCAAGATTAATCGTCTTCATTGTTCGAAACGCATTTTCCACCATACTCAGGTCCTTGTAACGCGAATGGATTTCTTCTTTATCCATCGCATCCACTGGAATATCACTGATTAAACAATAACATCCATCGAGCCGTACCAATTCGGCAAGTTGCTCTTTATCAATATGTAATTCCAGTGTGCGATCTTTTGTACTTACACTTAACCAATCGGAACATCCCAATTTATTGATTCGTTTCGTTACTTTCCTTTCCTGTGTCTCAACCTTTGTCTTTTTATGAAGAACAAGATATTGATTACAAGTTGATACCATTGTCAACATCGAAGCTCTTTTGTTGTCACGGGATGATGATATTTTGTCGGCACGAATTGGATTACGACGCATTATATATCGCTTGTCATCCAACACGATTTCGCTTAAATCCTCATCGAATAAACTGTATTGAATTCGCTCTTGTGCAAGAAGCGTTTCTATTTGCTTTCGCGTCAATGCCGTAATATAATGGAAACCATGTTCTTTAAGGTTGGTCTGTTGAGCCGACTTAATCATTCCCCGGTCCCCCACAAATGTGACTCTTGGCGAATGATATTGTTCTACGACCCTTTGTACCTGAGAATGAAACGTATTCAAGTCATTGGTATTCCCAGTGAATACTTCTATCGAAACCGGTAAACCGTTTCGGTCACAAAGAAGCCCGATTACAATCTGCTTCTTGCCTCTTTTTTTGTCCCGGTTATAACCATAGGCGGCAAGTTCGTTTTGTTCTCCTTCAAAATAGCTGCTTGTAACATCGTATAAAAACAGGTCACAGGAATCTTCGCCCCAACGTCGTTTGTAGAGATTTTGTTCAACTTCTTTTTGATGGTCGGCAATCCAATCAAGATTAAGATAGAGACGGTCCTCGTCAAAAGAAGGTAACCGGAGAAAATCGGCCTCCACCCCTTTGAGAAGCCGAGTCGACGAAAGACGCGACCCTGGATCCATTGTTCGTGCCAGTACCTGCCAAAGAGCAAGACGTCCGTCCTCCGAGTCCCCCAAAGCATCTACGATACCAAGTCGGTTGGCAACTTGAAAAAGAAGCCAAACAGCCCCAAAGGACTTGCCCTGTGTGAAGACAGACGGAGTGTTGAGGAAGGATTGAAATGTTGTTTTATCAATATCGTCTTTTGCAATCATACTTTTATCGGTGACCGTTGACACAGAGTCAATATCAACAGCAGAAAGCAAGGATTGCCTGTTTTTGAGGAAAGTTTTAAATTGTTCACAAAACATTTCCCCCCATGGGGTAATATTCAAAAGCGTGGTCTTGATGATTCGTTTGCCGACCCGTTTTGATTCACGTAAAAAATAATATGGTTTTCCATTCTTGCCTTTTTGACATTCGATATACATCATTCATTCTCCAGTCACATTCCTCAGAAGTAGAGACACTGGGCACATTATAACGCATTATACACTTTTGTCAACATGTTATATAAAATATTTTTACTGGGTACACTTTGATCGTGAAAAATGAGAAAGTGCCCTATTTTACGGCACTTTTTTAATTATCGTGTTACTCATTTACGGAACATCCGTTATAATACCCATTAAATGGGTAGCGTACCCCGAAAATAATTACTTTAATTGTTACGGAAGTACGTATTATATGGTGAGATTACTTGGTTTTTAATCAGGGTAAAGAACTCACCTTAAATGATTATTTACATAAAGTGTTTTTATGTTGCTTTATTGTGGGTTCAATATATGGCGTTTTGTAGCTATGCTGTACCCACCGTAAAGAAAGCAAAAGAAATGAGTCACAATTATTTATTATTTCTTCCATTAGAAGGTTATATCATGTCCGACGAAAATAAAAATGAAAACAAATGTAGCGAGCATTCCACACCAACCTCAACCGAATTGATCGAGCGAATGCAAAAGAACGAGGAACAGGCATGGGAATATTTTCTCAGATTCTATGAAGGACTTATCCGCAGTTGGGCGAATAAATCTGGAACGATTTCAGGTATGATCCAAGACGACCTTGTTCAGGAATTCATGTTGCGTCTTCTTAAGGAGATGCCGAAATACGATCGCAGCAGGGCGGTCGTGAGCGGCCAAAAACGGCAGGGGCATTTCCGCGGTTGGATGAAAACAATCTGTCGCAATCTGAGCTTTGATCTATTCAGAAAACAGGAAAAGTTTGTTAGTTACGAGGAATGGGAAGCTGATGAAAACGGCGACCTTCCATACAATGATGATGCCGGGTTTGCTGCCAGATTTAAAGAGGCATCCGTTACATTCACACTGACAGACGTCCAGTTTAACGACAAGAAACGTGAGTTTTATGAAGCAGTTAGGAAATACCATAAATCGATCAGCAATCGCGATTTTCTTGTGTTTTATTATCACGTTGAATGTAAATGGACCGCAAAAGAAGTGGCCGAGGAGCTGAATAAAATGGCAGATGATAAAATGAAAATAACCGAAGGCAATGTGCGCATGGTCGCCAATCGTATTAAAAACAGGCTCATGCATTTAATTCAACAAACAGCACTGGGGGTGGCACTCTCGCAACAGGCCGGACAGGAGACTCGTAATGAGTAACGAAACAAAACATTCGTCTCTGGAACAACCATTGGAAAATTGCCCGAGTGATGAACAGCTATTGCAATTTGTTAACTGTTCGGAATTTATGTCAGGCGATGATTTTGATAGAATAAATGAACATGTCGAAAACTGTCCTCATTGCCACGAGCGTGTGGAGCAGTTGGAGCAACAGCGAAAAATTACCACTGAAACAAAAGATCAACCCTCACTCTTTGATCTTGAGCCCTGTTCACTCCTGTTTCTCAAGAATCAGGAGGTAGACCTTGATGTTCTTCTGCCAACGCTATCGGGACGTGTTTATATTTTGGAAGACCTTATTGGTGAAGGTGGAATGGGCGAGGTTTACAAAGCGTTGTACAATCGTCTCAAACGTCAGGTTGCGGTAAAAATCGTCCGCAATCAGAGTTGGACAGAACAATTTCGCGAGGAGATTAACGCCACAGGACAGCTTCGGGACAAAAATATTGTCACTGCTCACGATATGGGTGAGTATGAAAACGAAGAAAAGAAGAAGATGCCATTCCTGGTGATGGAACTTCTGGAAGGACGGGATATTAAGTCGTTTGTCAAGAACAATTACCATGTTTCTGAAGCGGACGACACGCAAACACTTTCTCTTCGCCAGAAAATTGTCATTACCTGTAATATTATTCGACAAGCAGCATCGGGATTGAAATGCGCTCATACTGCTGGCTTGATCCATCGGGACATCAAACCGTCGAATATTTGGGTGACCCCCGATGGTACAGTGAAAGTTCTGGATTTGGGATTGGCGTTGGATATGTCAGGCGTCGATGTTACGAAGACCGGTTGTTGTGGGACACCTGAATACATGTCTCCAGAACAGGCATCCGGCAGTTTGGATTTGGACTGTCGGACGGATATTTATTCCTTGGGATGTGTTTTTTATTATCTTTTAACAGGCGGGCGCAAGCCGTATCCACAAGATCAATTTCCTGATCAGTTTCAGGCACACTGTCAGTCGCCGTTCCCAACGTTACGTCAAGGTAGAGTACGTGTTCCGCATACATTACAGGTATTGCTCAATAAAATGACCGCTAAAGTCCCTGATGACCGATACCAATCCATGGAAGAGGTGATCCAGGCGATTACGAACTTTGAAAGATACTATGAGCGGGCAAAATATCGTCGGGGAGGTGGGATACTTCTGATGACCTTTGTTTTGCTATCTTGTTGGTATTATTTTAGCTTCGTTCATGTTTACAAGTCGTACTATGTCGATTATGTAGAGCATTGGGGTGTGCCGCAGGGAATCTTCGAGCTTGATGAATCACAAGTGAGTCACCGCCAGTACCACTATCGTATTGAAACAAAAGGGGGACGCGTTGTTCGCCTGGTTCACGCCAACTCTGCTGGAACGCCAGTACCAATAGAGAGTACGGGATTTACAGGCAGACCGATGGTTGCTGAGTATGAATATAAGAAAACAATTAATCCACGAAATAACCAACCTTTTCTTGATTTCGTAACGTGGAAAGACAGGAAGGGAAAGGAACTGGTGATATGGGAGTATTCCCTCGACAGTATACGAAATCATGCCATAATCGTTTTGAAAAACCCCTATAATAAAACGACTCTCATCAAGGGTACGTCTCTCTTGAAATATTTTGGAATTGATGTTTCTTATGATATTGAAGATAATGATATTACGTGTCATAGTATTACTTATGATGAACAAGGGTTCCAAAGGAAGAAGATATTTCTCCAAAATAACAGCGGAATTCCAGCTGCAACCAGTAATGGTGTATATGGACAAGAGATAGAATACGACGAATCAGGCAGAATGAAAAAAAACAAGTATCTGGATGAAGCAGGAAACGTGTCGAAATCCACCTTGGGAATAGCATCTCAAGAATATCGATACGATACTTCAGGTAACAAAGAATGGATTATCAGTTATGATGAAGGTGGAAGTCCTGTTCCAGGGTTCATTTGTCAATGTAAATATGATGTAAATGGTAATTGTAAGTCTAAACAATATCTTGAATCAGATATGAAAACGTTGTTTGCCCATTCTGATATTATTGAAATCCCTTTGACAAAATATGAATACGATGCCAAAGGGAATATAAAACAGGTAGAGTACTTCGATTGTAAAAAGAATAAAGTTCGCTGTTCTAATACGAACTCCGCAAAAATGATTTACGAATCGAATGTACAGGGCGACATTATTAAAATTTGTCATTATGATGAACATGGTGATCCGTGCAATTGTTCTGATGATTATTTTTCCTGTCAATCTGAGCGTGATAAATTTGGAACAGAAATCGTTTCGAGATATTTTGATATTCATGGTCACATGTGTAAACGAAAAGAAGGAAACGCTAAAACAGTTCGAATAATTGATCCACGTAATGGTAATGTACTCAACGAGTCGTACTTTGACATGAACAACGATCCATGTGTTTTGCAAGCGGGTTATTCTTCGAAAAATAATTCATATTCGAAAATCAATGGTGAAATTGAAGAATTTTCCTTTTATGGTCCTGACGGCAGGACACTTTGCGTGAATTCCAATTATGGATGCGCCCGAGTTAAAATTGAGTATAATGCTAATAATGGAGATTTATCATCTTGCAGCTATTGGGACCCTTACGGGGAGTTGTGTGACAATATATTTGGATATGCAAAAGCCGTTGTCAGATGCAATCATTGTAATTATGATATTGACTATTTTGATTCGCATAATAGAATAATCAAAAAGGAGTGCATAAAAAATGAATCTCCGGCAGAAATTGCCGATAATTATTATCGTGTATCGTATACCTATTACGATTCTGGGAAAAAGCGGTCAGAGACATATGACTATTTTGATCGCGAGGATGCAGTATCTGATGACAATATCCCGGATACTGTATGTGTTTATACCCAAAAGATTCTATTATACAATGAAGCAGGACAAAATACGGAAGTCCGGTTCCTTGATAAAAAAGGAAAACCGGTTTACTGTCCAACTCATGGAACTATAAACACACAATGGGATTATGATGAAAAAGGAAATATCATACAGACTCGTTACTATGAATCACCAGACGTACCCATAGATATTGATGAGGGATATTGGAAAATAGTGCTTTCTCCGCAGAAAGATGGTACTACTATTACAGACATGTTTTCTATAGAGAATAATTGTCAAGGCTATGAAGGGGTTGCGAAGATTTCAGAGCGTAAGGACAAAGAAAGCAGATTACTCTCAAGATCATTTTTTGATGAAAATGGAAAACCATGGAAGTACCAAAATGGGACAGTTCGTGGTGTATGGAAGTATGAATTTCCCGAGCAAGAAAATGGTCTTCCATACGCGAAAAATATACAATACGATGAGCACGGCAATATTGTAGAAATTTCATTTCTTGATAATAATACAAACTTATGCAAGAATACAGATGGTATTGCAACTACTTATCTGGAATACGATTCGCAGAGCAGAAAAGTTTTAGAATGTTACTTTGATGAGAATAGAAAACCATGCGTGAATAAAAATGGTTTACATCGTATGGACTGGAAATACGACTTCATGATGGCACCAGGGGTGGTCTGTCCGATTCTATGTATAAAATGGAATCTTGGTTATTGGAATGTGCCAAGGTACCCGATGGAGCATCGGTATTATGACAAAGAGAAAAAAGCTTGGTTATATCGTGGAATTGCAGGTTTACGCTATGAATCGTCGCATGTCGGCGGTAATACACAAATTAAAAAGATATTTATCGACGAGCAAGACAAGCCAACGTCTGACATTGATGGAATCGCATGGATTGTTGAGACAGTTAATTCTAATGGGCAAGTAATAAATACGCAATGCTATGATAAAGGCGGCAAGCCGCATGTATTTAAAAACAATTCTTATCTTCCCTGGTTACTACTAATGAAAAAGTTGGGCGAGCAGAGTTCAGCACTTCAGAGAATGGAATCCCTGCAAAAGCCTGAGATGAAATAATTAGACACTGTGCAGAATATAAAAGAGAGTTTTTGCTCTTGAGTAAAGGTCAAGTATCGCAATTCTAAAAGTAAAATGCGGTGTTTCTCTTTTCAAAACGATTTGGTCGAACCGGGAGCAAGCTCCCGCATTACACTTGTTTAATGTATCTAAAAACGGGAGCAAACTCTCCCACTCCAAACAATGCCCTCTGCATGTAAAATCCCTCTTCTATGTAATATGGAGTGTGATGGCTTGCAGCCGCTTTGGCTTAAACGTTGCTCTATTATGCTTAAAGTAAAAAGCAGAGTACCCACTTCAAAAAGTCAAGTAACGTTCGAGATTGTAAAAGTCGTGTTAACGTTTGTAAAAGTGTGAAAGGTCGAGCCATGAGTAATCGCTCCTGGATAAAATTTTTCGGATTTTGTATCGCCCGACAGTATTATAAGATGAAGGGATAAAAAGAGAGCAATCGCTCCGGGATAAAAAATTTCGGATTTTGTATCGCCCGACAGTATTATAAGATGAAGGGATAAAAAGAGAGCAATCGCTCCGGGATAAAAAATTTCGGATTTTGTATCGCCCGACAGTATATAAGATGGGGGGATAA